>DAIQMM010000030.1:0-6734 GCA_036788915.1 Nanosynbacter sp.
GCTTTAATTTCTTTAATTTTCGTATTTAACGAAGTCTTTAAGGAACTACGCTGCTCCTGCTTGTCGATAAAATCACCGATATTATTTGAGCTGGCAAGCATTTCCAGCGGTGAAATCTGATCATCAACATGAATATCAGCCAAGATCTGCCCCATCGCCTTACGATTCTGCTTAATTAGCTGTTGACTCTTGTCAATTTGAACATTCAATTCATCAATTTTTTTCTGCGTTTCCGCAATTTGATTCTGAATCTGAGTGATCTGATCATTTAGCTTATCAAGCTCGCCCTGCAAACTCTCCGCCATCTCACCCAAGCGAGATGCCTCAGCGTTATACTGACCAGCTTCCTGTTCTTTTGCTTTGATTTCAGCTTCAAAATCACGTGCGGCGACATAGGAAGAGAATCCAGCAACACCAGATCCCGCGACCAAAACCGCCATAGCCACCAGGCTTACCCTGCTGACGAATGACACTGAAACTGGTGTGGTGGACCGTAGCTTCATACTCTTATGTTAGCATAAGCATTATGCGTATGTCAAGCATTTTTACAATTTTAGATATTTCCTAGTAGCGATGAGCGATGAAATAACGCCAATAATCGCACCGATTAAGATCATGGCTAGCAAGATCAAGCCAACATATGTGGTCATAGTGGACAGCAGGCCATCAACTGGCACCCCATACCGAGCTATCGGTTCGCGAGCAAAGAATAGCAAGCCGTAACCAGCTGCAGTAGCGACAAGTGCCGCAATAAACCCGTACATTACCGCCTCAACCACAAATGGACCGCGAATAAAACTGCGTTCAGCACCGATCAGCTTCATCATCTGAATCTCATCTTTACGATTAAAAATTGCCATACGAATCGTATTAAACACCACTAAAGAAGAAATAATGACGAAAACGGCCGTAGCGATTGATCCGCCAATCGTCGCAACATCTACCCAGTTACCAATCGTCTTAATCGCCTGTTGACGCTCACCGCTAAATGACGGTTTCCTGCTGCCATCTTTATACTTTTGGTATAAGTTATCTTTATTTGTAAAGTCATTCAGCGACGACTGGTCATTCAAGTTTTTCACAGATATTCTCAGTGTTGCCGCCATTTCGTTGCTTGATTCGCGAATCGCCTCTAATGTCTCAATATCGTCTTTATATTTTTCCGCCTGCTGCTCACGCGCCTGCTCTGCAGAAATATAAGTTACGCCGACCACATTATCCAATTTCTCCAGACGAGATTTCATTTCATTAACAGCATTTTCTGGCGTATTTCCTTTTAAGTAAATTGACATATCAGCCTGACGAGAAATGTTAGCAACTGTCTCTGAGAGCACCTGCCGAGCCGAGACGCTAACAAAGATAATCAACAAAGTTACGCTCATCACGGCAGTAGCAGCAACAGTTAGCCAAGCATTTCGGCTAAAATTATTGACACCGTACCGACACATGCGACCAAAAGTCAGCCACTTGCGTCGTCGCTGCTTAATGCGAATTGACTGCTTAGTGTTGGCTGGTTTTTTGGCACTCATTGACGATAACTCCCTTTTGCTTGGTCTGAAGCAATTTTTCCATGGTCAATAGTGATAACGCGACGCTTCAACTTATTGACAATATCAACATTATGTGTCGTAAGTATAACAGTCGTACCGTATTTATTGATCTTCTCCAGTAGCCGAACGATATCCCAGCTGTGTTTTGGGTCCAAATTACCAGTCGGCTCGTCAGCGATAAGAATCTTCGGTTGACGGACGACCGCCCTGGCGATCGCCACTCGCTGACGCTCACCACCAGATAATTGATGCGGAAAATGCTTTTCTTTACCAGTTAACCCAACAAGCTCGATCACTTTTGGTACCGTTGACCTAATTTCTCGGTTCGTCATACCAGCGATCTCGAGAGCAAACGCTATATTCTCAAACACCGTTCGGTTCGGCAACAACTTGAAATCCTGAAAAACCACACCAATTTTGCGACGCAGCAAAGGAATATGCTTATCTTTCAAGGTGTCGTAATCAATACCACCGACCACGATTTTCCCAGAACTCGGCTTTTCCTCACGCGTCAGCAGCTTCAAGAGAGTTGACTTGCCAGCTCCAGAAGTACCAACGATAATCACAAACTCACCCGCACTGACGTGAATACTGGCACGGTTAAGTGCTGGCTTGTTACTTTTTCCGTAATTTTTGGTTACCCTATCTAACAGAATCATCGTATATTAGTATATCAGATTTTTACGAATGACGCTAATGCTATACGTCAGCAGCCACGTGAGACAAATAGGCGGTTATAAATCCGTCAATTTTACCATCCAGAACGCCATGAACATCGCGATCTTCATACTTGGTGCGAGTATCTTTGACTAGCGTATACGGATGCAAAACATAATTTCTAATCTGACTACCCCAGTTGGCTGACTCACCAGCCCTCAAATCAGACAGCGTTTCGGCGTGCTGCTCTAATTTCATGGCTAGCAATTTGGAACGTAAGATTTTCAGTGCCGTCTCTTTATTTTGGATCTGCGAACGCTCATTTTGAATCGCCACGGTAATACCCGTCGGCACGTGCGTTACTCGCACCGCTGAGTCGGTCGTGTTCACCCCTTGACCACCCTTACCCCCCGAGCGGTAAACATCAATCCTCAGATCATTCGGATCAATCGCAATTTCATCTGGCGTATCGATCTTTGGCAGCACTTCCACCAACGCAAAGCTGGTCTGACGCAAATTGTCGGCATTAAACGGACTCAGTCGCACCAACCGATGTACGCCGTTCTCTGAACGCATTTTTCCGTAAGCAAACGGCCCAGAAATCTCCAAAACAACAGTTTTAATTCCAGCATCATCATTGGTCGATCGCTCCAGGGTGTCAGCTTTCATACCCGACTTTTCTGCCCAGCGTAAATACATTCGCTCCAACATCGCTGCAAAGTCCTGGGCATCCAAGCCACCCACGCCAGCCGAAATCCGCACAATTGCCGAGCGATTATCATATTCCCCAGAGAACAACAAATCCGTTTTATGAATCTCAAACGCCTTTTCAATTGCCGCCACCTGCGTCTGAAACTCTGGCAACAAATCATCATCGCCAAGCTCCATCAATTCAACCATATCGCCCACCTGTACCGTCAACGTCTGCCACGGCTCAACCGTCTGGCGAAGATTAGCGGCCTGCTTGGTCAATTCTTGAGCATGATCGGGGTTATTCCAAATCTCTGGCTGATTAAGCCGCTCATCCAGCGCCGCCAGCTCTTGCTCCAGCGCCGCAAAATCCAGTGCCGCCTTGGCCTGTTCTACTTCTGACTGCAGGGTTTGGATGCGTTTTTTAAGTGGCTGCATGAGTACTATTGTAACAATTTTGCTATACTTTTTGTATGAAAATCGGAATATTTGATACGGGAACTGGCGGCGAATTAGTAGCAAAAAGACTGAGAAAGTTACTGCCACAGCATACATATACTACAATCATTGATAGAAAGCATGCACCGTACGGTAATCGCTCGTCAGAAGAAATTATCACACTGACTGATACCGCTATCCAGCCCCTGCTGTCATGTAGCATCATTATCCTCGCCTGCAATACCGCTACAACAATTGCCATCCAACCACTACGACAGCACTATCCAGATGTCCGCTTTATTGGCTTTGAGCCAATGATTAAACCAGCTGCAACACTCACTAAATCACGTCATATCACTCTATTGGCAACAAATGCCACTAAACAAAGCCAGCGACTGCATGCACTTATCAGCCAATATGCTGCTGGTATCCACATTGATATGCCTGATACTCGTGTATGGGCGCAGATGATTGATCAAGGTTTGGCCGACGATATTGTGCTTGATGAAGTATCGGCCAGTGTTGCGGACGGCAGCGATGTTATTGTTCTAGGCTGCACGCATTATCTGGTGCTTAAGAGGCGGTTACAACGCCTTTTCCCGCAATGCCGCATTCTTGAACCCACTGCAATTATCGCCAAGCGGATTAGCGATTTTGCTAGCTAATTGTTATACTATCCTAATGAATCAAGACATTGCTAAAATCCTCGTAACTACTGAACAAATTAATGACGCGGTGGCGCGGCTGGGCCAGGAGCTGACAGCAGAGTATCGCGACAAGAATCCGCTAGTCATCGGCGTACTGCGCGGTGCGGCACCGTTTATGATTGATTTAATACGAGCGATGGATTGCTACATGGAAATCGATTTCATTGACGTCTCTAGCTACGGCGACGCAACTGAATCATCCGGCGCGGTCACTATTCTCAAAGACATTGATAGCGACGTTACTGGGCGGCATATTTTGCTGGTCGAAGACATCGTCGATACCGGTCGAACGTTGGAAAGGTTGCTAGAATTATTCTCTGGTCGCGGTGCGTCCTCAATCAAAGTCTGCTCACTACTCGACAAACCCGAACGACGTATCGCCAACGTTACCGCCGATTACGTCGGCCTATCCGTCCCCAACGAATTCGTCGTCGGCTACGGCCTAGATTTTCGTCAGCAATACCGCAATCTGCCATATATCGGGGTATTAAAACCAGAAATCTATCAAAATTAGAGATTCTCCACTGCCGCCACAAACTGCTCGCCGCGGTCATTATAACTCTTAAACATGTCAAAACTAGCGGCGGCTGGGCTGAGGATTACCACATCGCCAGACTGGGCTTGACTTTTTGCCGCCTCAACTACCTCTGACATCATTGCCATTTTTAAGCATACAACTCGGCAAGAAACTTTTTCATCACTTAAAGCCTTGGTGATTTCATTGGCATTTTCACCGTTAATAATCACTGCTCGTATTTGCTGAGCCGCAATTTCCTCCGCCAATTCTCTATAATCCGCTCCCTTATCAGATCCGCCCAAAATCAAAACCTTTGACTCAGCGAAGGATCTTACCGCAGCAACGGCACTGCCAGGCGTAGTCGAAATGCTGTCGTCATAATACTTCACGCCATTTTTCTCAGCGACAAACTTTAAGCGATGCGGCAAACCTATAAAATTGCTCAACCCAGCTTTTATGTCATTATCAGAAAGACCAGGAATAATCGCACGTGCTGCCAAAATTGCAGCACAGGCATTATCAATATTATGCTTTCCTGGCAGACGAATTGCCGAAATTATATCACTCGAAAGAGCAAACGGATATTCTTTTTTCTGTGCCGAACTAACACTAGCAATTGATGAGCTAAACTCATTTTTAGAGTTATAAATTAAATAGTCATCTGAGGTCTGGAATCTGGCAATATTCGACTTCGCCGCCAAATAGTCATCAAAATCAGCGTGAACATTCAAATGATCAGGTTCAATCATCAGCACCGCAGCCACATGCGGCGACTTCTCAAGATCCCACAGCTGAAAACTCGACAGTTCATAAACAACAACGTCATTTTTCTCAATCTCGGGCAGAATATCCAACGCTGGCACGCCGATATTCCCCACCAGATGTACCGTTTTTCCAGCCGCCCGCAAAATACTAGCGGCCAGACTGCACGTCGTCCCCTTGCCCTTCGTCCCAGTTACACCGATAATCGTGGCTGGACATTCTGCAAAAAACTCATTCGTCGCCGACCAAATTTGACCGCTGGTTTTTATTTTTTCTGGCGAAAGACTGGGAGATCTTATGATTAAATCTGCGTCGGCCAAACCAGCAAACCCCGCTTGAAAAGAAACGCCATCTGGTAAATTATCGACAGACTCTCGCTCATCAGCCACCAAAAAACTGGCACTCGGAAACTTTTTCTGGAAATAACGCAGATTAGATTGACCTTCAACCCCATAGCCAGCAATGACGACTTTCATAATTTGATTATACCACGAAAGAACCTTCCTTGACGAGCGTACAGTTAAGTGATATATATATATCAATCCTCTGCGCCGACCCGCGGAAGGATGGAATCTTAACAGTCCGTTTCCCGTTTTTTGAAAGGGGCGAGCGACATGAACGCTTTCCTCATGGTAACGGCGGTCATAGCCACCGCCATAGCAACCACCACAACCATATTTAACGTATGGATAGAAGAAAAAGGAAGACGGCTACACACAGCAGTCGTCTGCTTTACAATATGCTTGTCAATATATTTTGTGCTAAATGTATTTTCAAGCATGATATACTTGAACGCCCCAACCAGGGCGGCGAGATTTACCGAGGCCCAGGAGGCCTCTGGATTCACCAGCGGGTACGAATACCCGTTGGTGCTCGGAGACAGGGGGTCTGCCTCCTATAGTAAAGAAGAGGTCTACCACGGCCTCTTCTACTTCAGGATGACGCGTCAGTCCGTTTCTGGCTCGTCAGTCCTCGTCAGCTATCAACACGCTGACGGGTTGGTTGAGATCATCGAGATTCCCATCTCGATAATCAATTTCCATGTAGTCAACAACAGCGAGGACACCTCGCTGGTGATCGACCTCGGGGCGATTAACGCCCCGGCGGAAGGCTACACGATCGAAAATTCTTGTAACCTTGAGGTGGCTTGGGGGTGGTGGGTGCACGATTGCGGGGCGCCCACCACACTTATCGCCCCCACCAATAGTGAAGGTGTCGCTGGACTGCTCCAGCGTGCCTTCTCTACTTCTCCTGGCAAGATCGTCACCATGACGGTCACCCAGGAGCAATTCAATCATATCCTAGGAGCGATGGAAAGCTCCTAGGATAACAAAAAACGGAGTTAAGGCACCTTACTCCGTCATCGACACGACGTAGAGCTGAAAAAGCTCCGCCAGGTCGGTGGGCTAACGC
>DAIQMM010000031.1:0-6556 GCA_036788915.1 Nanosynbacter sp.
TCACCAGCGATCCATTAAATTTCTCGGCAACTTTTCCAAAAACATGTGCAATCATGTCTCAAGTATACCCACAACTCCGTCGCATAAGCAATGCCCGCTTGACGCCTCTCGCAGCGTACACCGCACAGCCATCAGGATCTCGCCGAGGTTATTTTCACCCTCACCCTGCAGATTTTTACCCCAAAATGTATCGCCCCACCAGTTGGTCTCTTCAAGATACCTATCGCCCGTCGCTAACAATCGTTCAGCATTCTCCGGGTTATCGACCGGGCAAAATTTCTGACCCACCAACTGCGCCATCACTGCCAACTTTACTTCGTCCCATTCATCAGCCGTATAGCGATTCGGCACATGTTGACGATTGTAGGCAATCGCCTGCTCGCCAGTCATACCCTGAAACACTCGTCGATCTTCTGGCCGCCACTTGGCCGCTTGGTACACCACCTCAACATTGGGGTACTGAGTGCCGTCTAGCTCCAGATGAGCCCGGCCAAAACTGCTCAGCCACCGATAGTCACCGAAAAAACCTTTGATCATTTTTTCATTCTGGATAATTTGCGGTATCTCGCGCCAACCGCCAGGCTTCCAGCCGGGAACTTCGCTATACAGCGGATTACCCAAAGCAAATGTTTCGCCCATTATCGCCCCCCTCGATTCATCGCTGCATGAGTAATTGCTGCCGCCAGTGCATCAGCACAGTCGTCCGGTTTTGGCACATCCTTTAATCCCAAGTTTAAGCGCACCATTTCCTGGACTTGCTTTTTATCAGCCTTGCCATAGCCCGTCAACGTCTGTTTGATTTGCAGCGGCGTATATTCAACAATTGGCAGCCCCGCTTTTCGGCCCGTTAGCATCGCTACACCGCGTGCTTCTGCTACAGAAATCGCCGTCGTCACGTTACGGGCAAAAAACAATTTTTCAATTGACATCACATCGGGCTGGGTCTCTGCAATAATCTCTGTCAAGCTATCAAAAATCTCCTCCAGCCGCTCATCAATCGGAGTGTGAGCTGGCGTTCTGATGACCCCCGCCGTGACCAGCTTGAACTTACCGCCCGAAAAATCAATCACGCCAAAGCCCAAAATCCCTGTGCCTGGATCGATACCAATAATTCTCATAGTTTTTATTATAGCAATGATTTGACTACTCGGGCAGTAACTCATCGCCGTAATCGTCGTATCAATTGTGACAGCTCCCAACGCCACTGCCACGCACCGTAACCTATCGCCAATAAACTAACGCCGCCAAATACCCACCAACCCCAGGTCGCCCCAGCGACCTGTTGAACACCAGCCGTCGCCGAGCCAACAACTGGCATGCTAGCGGTTTTTATCTTCCGACAACGCCGGGTGGTTGGATTGCGCTCAAATCCTTCTGGACAATCTTTTAGTATATCATCGGCGGCAGCGATTTTCTTACAACGTCCAGTTTCTGGATTGCGAAAATAGCCATCTTGGCAAGGCTTCAAGGTTTTGGCAGCCAAGGCCACAATTGACCGACAACGCCCAGTCTGCTCGCTGCGGTAATAACCTTCTTTGCACGGGGCTGATGTTTTAGCAACCTCAATCTTCCGACACCGCTTTGTTTCTGGATGACGATAATAACCAGCTTGACATGGAGCCAAATCTTCACGCGGCGGACTCTGTGATCGTGGCGACTGAGCAGTCTCAATGGCACGCACATTTGCCCATTTTCCAGGTGTTGGTGTCGCCCAACCCCAGCCATCATGGAACAATGCCCACGAAGAGCCACGACGAGCCTCTCGGCCCGCTCCCTTCACCGCCACCGTTTGATGTCTCGCTAATCCCTGAATATCCTCAAGCCAAACCGACCGATCGTCCACCGCTAGACTCAAAGCCTTGCCGTCATCACGCTTTTTCACGACCAGCACTTCTTGAGGCTGCAAGATCACCTCTTCATTAAGCTCTGGATTGCGACCCCAATGAAACGTGTTGGCGACACTGGCTGTATCGCCATATAACCCAAACCGCAGTCGATATTTGCCCAAATCAATCGGCTCAGTTCCCTGATTCATCACCTCGATAAAATCAGCACAGTCGTCCAACTGCTCCTCGTCAACGAGACATTGCCGCGGATTCGTCAGCACCTCCGTAATCACCAGGCCAGCGGTATCGGCTGGAGGAAGATAATGTCCGTTATCATAAAATTGCACAGCAGCAGATGGATTCAACTGAAAATCTTTTTCAAAACTCCCCGTTTGTTTTATCTTCTTTGAACGCTGCTTATGGACGGCGATAGTGGCAGCTTGATTTTCTGGAATATTATTAACCGTCTGGATAACAATTCCGTCATAAATCAATTCAATTTTAACGATATCACGCTGAAAATCCCGAGGTAGCTGCGGTAATCGACGGAAGTCATCATTTTCAGCAGCGTAGCTTACGTAGCGACCTGGCAGAATATAACCCTCGGTGTCGGCATACTGGATTTGCTGAGTATCGCCGCTGTTGTCGGTTAAACGAATCGCCAATTTGCCAAGAAATAAAGCACGATCCGACTGATTACATAGCTCAATCAACTCAAGTCGCACACCTCCCAAAAACGCCGTGATAGCGACATCTGGTGTTGTCGCAACTGGAGCAATGGGCGAAGCAACTGGCGGTGATACAGTAGTCGACTGTGCTGACTTTTCCGTCGATGGCTGAACGCCAGGAGGCGTGGCAGGCTGAGATTCTGCCTGAGGCTTGGCTGTCTCAACTTTAGGAGTGGAAGCAACGCCCGTCTGCTGGTCGTCAACGGAGGATTTCGTAGGCTTAGTATCGCCCGCAGATGACTCACTTGACAGTGCAGTCGACCCGCTAGAAGCCTCAGGCAAAGAAGGTGCTACAGGAGAGCTGGTAGATGAAGAGTCATCCAAAGAGGTGTTCGCATCCAGAGACGAATTGGCGCTCACTGCCGACACAGGCAACACCAAGGATACAACCAGAGTCATAAGTAGTCCAGTACGCAAATATTTCATGCCGTCTCCTTGCTTATGGTTTTCAATTATAGCGTAACATATAAAACCACTTTGTGAAAAGACGGAGACCCAACCCTCTCGGCAAACTACACGTCAGCAGTAATATCAGCATTGGTATGGACGTTAACTACATCGTCTAAATCGTCCAGAGCATCCAGCACTTTCAACAACTTCTGTGCAGTTTCGGCATCAGCCACCTCGATAACCGAGTTCGGCACATATTGCAATTCAGCATCTTTAATCACTAGCCCTTGCTCCGCCAAAGCAGTTCGGACTGCTGCCAAATCTTTCTGGTCAGTATAGACGATCATTTCACCATCTTCTTCGGCTGCATCTTCCGCCCCAGCATCAAGAATCTGCAACAACAATTCCTCACCCGAACCTTCGACTGTAATTACACCTTTACGTGTGAATTGAAAAGCCACACTGCCCGCGTCAGCGATACGTCCGCCATTTTTCACCAGTGCCGTTTTTACTTCTGGCAATGTCCGATTGCGATTATCCGTCGCTGTCTCAATAATAATACCGACACCACCCGGACCATAACCTTCATAAGCGATCTCCTCCAGTGCAGCAGCACTTTTATCAGCCACCCGATCAATCGCTCGCTGAATATTCGCACCTGGCATATTGGCAGCTTTGGCCTTTTCGATCGCCAGAGCCAAGGCCGAGTTCATGCTAGGATCAGTGCCACCTCTCGCCGCGATAGCAATTTGATTGCCCAACTTCGTAAAAATTGCACCACGCTTGGCATCATTTACCCCTTTGTCTCGCTTAATTTTTGCCCATTTGCTATGCCCAGCCATCAGTAAACCTCCAAAAGATTATCATTATTTCACTTTATGTCAATTATATCACGCCTCCACTGGTAAAAAAACTGCCAGCACCTACTCAATAAGGCTGACTTGACGCAATCGCAACTTTGTTTGTCGCTGCAGCCACCATATAATGAATCCAAGAATTGCATAAAGAAATATAATCTGCCAAGCCTGAAGTGATAATTCCAGCTGCGACCACTCTTGCCCAGCCAGCATACGTGCCACTTGTACCATATAGCCGAGTAGCCAAGTTGTCGGAGTTGCCAACGCCTCGCCAATAATTGGCACTGGAGCAAACAGCCCGACCAAAAATGTCAGCAACATCGCCAGTGGCACAAAAGGTAAAATCAGCATATTCGCCGCCAATGCTACGGTACTAACCACCCCAAACGAACCAATCAACAAAGGTGTCGTCATTATCTGGGCTGACAACGTCTCGCCAAAAATCTGCCTCAGCATTCCAGGCTCTTTCTTGCCAAAAAAGTAACGCTGCAATAATGGAGCCAGGATAATCACACCAGCAAACGCAGCAAAACTAAGCTGCCAACCAAGGTCGTTCCAGCCAAACTGCGGATTAATTAGCAGTGTAATCGCTGCTGCAACAGGCAATAAAACTAGCGGATGTATCGTCCGACCATAATACCAGGCCGCCAAACTCATTCCAGCCACCAAGCCCGCCCGCGACATACTTGGACTAAGGCCCGTCAACGCCATAAAACCAATAATCATCAGACTGGCACTGAGCATTGATAAATATTTTGATTTCTTACAGAATAATCGACGGGCGAGTTGCACCAGAATTGTTAAATTATAGCCGCTCGCCACTATAATATGCGTTAAGCCAGCGACCTTCAAATCTTCGCTTAAGTCCGGTGGCAACGCTCGTCGTAAGCCCAGTAAAAACCCTAGACCTAACGAAGATTCCGTGTCTGGCATATGCATACGCACTCTCTCAGCAAACCAGTCGCGTACACCGACCGCCACATCGCCTGGAACCGGCCGCTCCACACGGTGCAGGCGAGCTCGGCTTATTCGTGCCGCAAAAGCACCAAAACCCTCACTCAACTTGCCACGCACTGTCACGATATCGCTACGCTTGATAACATCACTATGAACCATACTCACCCACATAATCCCAGTAATTTGCCGTTCATTAATACGTAGATCACTCAGCCGCAGAACAGTATTGCCACGCTTGTCAATATCTGGATCCTCCAAAACCACGCCCTTAACCATCACTTCTTTACCGTGCAATTGCTGGTAATTATCAAGTCCCGACTGCCCAATACTTCCCCGCCACAATCCGACAATCACCCCAGACAACACAGCAGCCATTAACATCCAATAATGACATTTCCGCACAAAAAATAATGGCGATAAAATCACCAGGCCTGCCAGCAGCCAACCCCAGCTGGCAAAAAATCCATATGACACATTCGCCACCAAAACCACGCCCAAAACAACACCAAGCGACCATGCCGCCATAAACCATGACACATGAAGTTTTGCACGAAGCTGGTGCCGCATCATACTGCTAGTGTAGCGAAAATTACCATACTAACAAAACCTGCTTGACCGACGAGCAGCAATTGTACCATAATGAAACAGAAAGCTGCACCTGACGATACAGTTCGATGACAGCATAACAAATGAAAGGATATTTGTGACAGAGCAAGACATAATTATCAATGTCCACAGTCTGAGCAAGAGCTACGGCGGCACAAAAGTCGTCAACGGCGTATCGTTCACTGTGGCACGCGGCGAGATTTTCGGCATCCTAGGACCAAACGGTGCCGGCAAAACAACCACTCTAGAAATGTTAGAGGCGTTGCGGCCAATTGACAGCGGATCAGCTGAAATTGATGGCGTTGACGTTATTAAACAGCCAAAGCGAATTAAAGAAATTATCGGCATCCAACTGCAGTCAACCAACTTTTACGACAGGCTAAGCTTGCACGAGCAACTGAACATGTTTGCTAGCCTATACGGCAAAACAATCGATGCCAATTCACTGCTGAATAAAGTTCAACTGAGCGAAAAATCCAAAAGTTATGTCGAGCAATTGTCTGGCGGTCAAAAACAGCGTTTCGCCATCGCCAGTACCTTGGTCAATCGTCCAAAAGTACTATTTCTTGACGAGCCAACCACTGGCCTCGACCCACAGGCTCGCCGAAATCTTTGGGATTTGATCAAAGAAATTCGCGACGAAGGAATTACCATTGTCTTAACCACTCACTACATGGAAGAAGCTGAGATTCTCTGTGATCGACTAGCAATTATGGACGAGGGCAAAATTGTTACCATTGATAGCCCAAAGAACCTGATTCACCAACTCCTCGACCGTGGCTTCAAGAAAAAGCAAGTTGTCGAGCAAGCAAATTTGGAAGACGTTTTCATCGATCTTACAGGAAAGACGATACGGGATTAGTAGTATGAAAAAATATTGGATAGGTATCATTGGCCAGGTCGTAGCCGGTCTTAAGCGTTTGCTGCGTGACAAAATGGCATTGTTCTTCACCTTTTTGTTCCCGCTGATTTTCTTGTTTGTGTTTGGTTCGATTTTTAATAATCAGACGACCAATTTCAAGGTTGCCATCATCAATCATTCCGACACTGAATTTGCCAAGCAATTTGTCGATGGCGCAAAAAATGATAAGTCAAAACTGCTGCAAGTTCAGGACGTGAAAGATCTTGATGAAGCTAAAGAAAAGATGAAGCGTTCGGAAATTGACGGTATCATTGAACTACCGAAAGAGTT
>DAIQMM010000032.1:0-6532 GCA_036788915.1 Nanosynbacter sp.
TTAAGGCTCTACAAAAATATAAACTGACGATGATATTGCACAATCAAATTGTTAACGTTCATGTCTAGACCAGATAATACTCCAACGCTCCACATTACCTTACGTAAGTTGTTGCGTAACTCGCACTCCAGCAACCAGACTGATATCAATCTTACCTGATAATGTCGGGATGGTCAATAGTATTTTTGATTTATTTTGTTGCGAAAATTACAACATAGGCAACGGCAACTCCAATTACCGCACCAGCCAGCACTTCTACCACTGTATGTCCGTGTGCAACCTTTATCTGCTTCATCTCTGGAAATGACTTATCAATAACCCGATTTAACAGATCTCCCTGCATTCCCGACGAATGCCTGACCATTACAGCATCATATGCAACAATGACAGAAAAAAGCACGGCTACAGCAAATATCGAGCTATTTAACCCATCATAGTAGCCGACACTCGCTGTAAGTGCAGAAACAGAGGCTGCATGAGCGCTTGGCATGCCGCCAGAAAGAAGTAGCGGTGAACGTGGATTGTTATGAAACACTCGACGATTGCGTCCAAAAAGACGGAAAACGTGCTTCATGCTCTGTGCCAATACCCAAGCGATACCAACTATTATTAAGTGTTGCACTATTATCCCTCCTCGTTGTCAGTCCGCTTCTCCATTAAACCGATTGATGAAACAGCGTCGCCATCACTCAAACGCATGATAGTTACACCCTGAGTCGTGCGACCCAGAAGCTTGATATCATCTAGGCTCAGTCGAATCGTTTGACCATTCTGAGAAACCAGCAGAGCCTCGTCCATTGTTGGATCGATAGTCCTAACAGAGATAATTGGGCCAGTTTTCGCGGTTACTACCGCGGCTTTAATTCCGACACCGCCTCGCTTGTGGCTTGGGAAATTAGTTACCTTTGTTCTCTTTCCGAAACCTTTTTCGCTTAACACCAGCAAAGTTTGTTCATCGCTTGTTACAATGTCCATACCGACAACACAGTCCTTTGGTCGTAAACGTACACCGCGTACGCCACGAGCTGACCGCCCCATCGGACGTGCATCTTTCTCATTAAAGCGGATCGCCTGACCAGCAGATGTCGAGATAATCACATCGCTTTCGCCGTCTGTCTTCTTGATCCAACGTAGCTCGTCGCCGTCGTCCAATTTAATTGCGATAAGACCATTCGTGCGAATATTTGCATAATCAGTCAAAGGTGTCTTTTTGACAGTGCCATTCTTGGTTGCCATAAAGAGATACCCAGTGTCTTTTGCGTCTTTTTCATGCTTAATGATAGCGGTAATTTTTTCTTCTGGCTGCAGCTGCAAAAGGTTAACTGCCGCCACACCCTTGGCGTTAAGACCAGCTGCTGGAACTTCATAAGCCTTAAGTCGGAAAATACGACCACGATTGGTGAAGAATAATAGATAATCGTGAGTGCTTGCTGGCACAACCTGATCGATAATATCTTCTTCTTTCGTTGTCATGCTACGTTTGCCCTTGCCACCTCGATTCTGACGACGATAGTCAGCCAAAAGGGTTCGCTTGATGTAATTCTCGCTAGTCAACAAAACCACAGCTTCCTCTTCTGGGATTAACTCCTCATCAGAGAACTTGCCAAGCTCGTGATTAATCATCTTGCTTCGCCGCTCATCGCCGTATTTTTCCTTCATTTCCAGCAGCTCAGTTTTAATGATATTCAGGATCTCCTGCTCGTCAGCCAGAATGCCTTCAAGTTTAGCGATCAGTGCCAGCAATTCTCTCAATTCATTCTCAATCGCCTCACGCTCCAATCCAGTCAGCCGACGCAACTGCATTGCCAAAATAGCTTTAGCCTGGATTTCGCTCAACGCAAACTTTTCACGCAAGTTCGACTCGGCTTCTTCTTGAGTCTTTGAAGCACGAATCGTCTTAATTACTTCATCGATATGATCCAATGCGATCTTATAACCTTCCAATATATGAGCCCGAGCTTTAGCTTTCTTTAGTTCAAACTCAGTTCGACGACGCACCACAATCTGGCGATGCTTCACAAATTCGCTCAAAATCTCCTGCAAGCCCAAGATACGCGGCTGGATACCATCAACCAAGGCTAGCATATTATAATGGAAATTGGTCTGGAGTGCCGTCATCTTATAAAGCTGATTAAGCACCTTCTTTGGATAAGCGTCTTTTTTCAGCTCAATCACAATACGCACTTCGCCGCGAGCCGACTCATCACGCAAATCACTAATCGTAGTAATCTTCTTCTCTTTCACCAAATCGGCAATCTTCTCAATCAGCGTAGCTTTATTAACAGCGTAAGGCATCTCTGTAACTACAATCTGATGGCGACCACGCTTTGTCTCTTCAATATTCGCCACGGCACGAATCGTCACGCTGCCACGCCCACTCTGGTAAGCCTGTCGCATTGACGCACCACCATAAACCACCGCACCAGTTGGAAAATCTGGGCCTTTCACGAACTGCAAAAGATCGTCAACGGTAGCCGTCGGATTGTCAATCAAATGAATGGTTGCGTCTACCAACTCTCCCAAATTGTGAGTCGGGATACTAGTCGCCATACCGACCGCAATACCAACCTGACCGTTCAATAGCAAGTTCGGCAACT
Organism: Nanosynbacter sp.; assembly: GCA_036788915.1. Taxonomy (GTDB): domain Bacteria; phylum Patescibacteriota; class Saccharimonadia; order Saccharimonadales; family Saccharimonadaceae; genus Nanosynbacter. The sequence goes on from DAIQMM010000032.1 coordinate 2,598, forward strand.
TAGCTGGAAGAACCGACGGCTCCTGCTCCGAACCGTCATAGTTGTCACGAAAATCAACAGTCTCTTTATCAAGATCAGTCAATAGCTCATTACCAGCCTTACCAAGTCGAGCCTCGGTGTATCGAGATGCCGCTGGCGGATCACCGTCCATCGAGCCAAAGTTACCCTGGCCATTCACCAATGGATAACGCATCACCCAATCCTGTGCCAGACGCACCATGGCATCATAAATTGAGCTGTCGCCGTGAGGGTGGTATTTACCCATCACATCACCAGCGATACGAGCCGACTTGGCAAAACGGCCACCCGGCCGCAAGCCCTGCTCACCCATAGCATAAAGAATGCGGCGATGCACAGGCTTCATGCCATCACGCACATCTGGCAAAGCACGATCGACGATCACGCTCATCGAATAACGCATGAAGTTCTCTTCCATGACATTCTCGAGCGTCCTCTGATGCAACTCTCGTGAATGAGATACTGTTGTGTTTATTACATCGCCCTCAATTGGCATTTTATCATCATTATTAGACATCTAATTCCTCCAGACTCATCTCTTTTGCTCGAGTTTGTATAAAGTTTTTACGCAGTGCCACATCATCGCCCATCAACTTAGTGAAAATAACATCAGCCCGCTCAGCGTCCTCGACATTCACCTGTACCAATACTCGATTCTCCGGATTCATAGTCGTCTCCCATAGTTGTACGGCATCCATTTCACCAAGACCTTTGTATCGCTGAAGCGACGACTCATTAAGCCCCGCCTGCTTAAGCAGTGACTCATTTGGATCAATAGTTGCACCGTTAGCCCGCCTCTTTTCGATGGCCGCCCGCAACCATCTATCAAGATCCTCTTCGGTATAGACATACTCACGCTTGTTTCCTGGCAGCTTAATCAAAAATAGCGGCGGTTTTGCCAGATAAATATGTCCACCCTCGACAACCTCACGCATAAAACGGAAGAAAAACGTCATCAACAACGTAGCGATGTGGCTGCCGTCAACATCGGCATCGGTCATAATAATAATACGATCATAACGTAATCCAGAAATATCAAACGAATCACCAATACCAACGCCCAAACCCTTAATCAAAGAGACGATCTCTTTATTGGCAAACATCTTATCTAGTCGTGCTCGCTCGGTATTCAGGACCTTACCTCGTAGCGGCAGAATTGCCTGTGTCTTGCTGTCGCGACCCGACTTTGCCGAACCACCAGCTGAGTCGCCCTCAACAATATACAGCTCACATTCCGCTGGATTTTTGCTTGAGCAGTCAGCCAGCTTACCAGGAAGGTTTAAGCCGTCCAATGCACCTTTACGAATCACATTTTCACGAGCTGTTCGAGCCGCCTTACGTGCCCGAGCCGCCAAAAGTGCCTTACCAACAATTTTCTTGGCAACATTAGGGTTCTCTTCGAGATAATAAGCAAAGTACTCGTTCATCACCTGCTCGACGTAGCGACGCATTTCTGGATTACCAAGCTTATTCTTTGTCTGGCCTTCAAATTGCGGATCTGGCAGTTTAACTAGGATAATCGCAGTCAAGCCTTCACGAATATCGTCTCCAGTCAGGTTGTCTTCTTTCTCCTTTAGTAAGTTATTCTTGCGTGCATAATCATTAATGACGCGAGTCATTGCAGCACGAAAACCAACCAAGTGGGTTCCACCGTCAGGAGTCAACACGTTGTTGGCGAAAGGCTTCACTGTCTCAACATAGGTGTCGTTATACTGAATGGCGATTTCCACCATACAATCTTCAACCTGCCTCTCAACATAGAACACGTCGTCCGCAAGAACTTCTTTTCCAATATTCAAGTGCTTAACATAACTTTGAATACCGCCCTCAAAGTAAAAGGCACGACGCTCCTTCGTTCGATTGTCAATAACCGAAGTGTAAACACCTTTCGTCAGGTATGCCTGATGTCGCAGATAATTCTCAACCCATTTATAATCAAACTCAACCGTCTCCTTGAAAATCGTTGGATCTGGGTAGAAAGTAATTCTCGTTCCAGTTGCTCTGTCGGTCTTGCCAATTTTCTTCAGAGGAGAAACGATTCCGCCAGTCGCAAACTCCACTCGATACAGCTGACCGTCTCGCACCACCTCGGCGATCATTTTCGTCGACAGCGCATTAACAACACTCGAACCAACACCGTGAAGGCCGCTCGAAACCTTATAGCCACCGCCACCAAACTTACCACCAGCATGCAGAACCGTTAGTACCGTCTCAAGAGTCGAAAGCCCCGTTTTTGGATGCTTGTCAACAGGAATACCTCGACCGTCATCAGTAATCTGCACGCCGCCATCTTCTAGCAACACCACTTCAACTTTTGTGGCATATCCAGCGATAGCCTCGTCGATCGAGTTATCGGCGATCTCCTTGATCAAATGGTGCACACCGTCATAACCAGTACTACCGATGTACATACCTGGACGTTTACGAACAGGCTCTAGACCTTCCAGAACCTGAATCTGCGAGCCGTCATATGATTGATTGTCTGTTTGTTTACTCATCCTTCCCTCACTATCTCTGCATTGTCAGCTGTTTACAACCTCTCTATTATACCGCAAAAAAATCCCCCACTCAAGTTATTTACTTTTTCATACCCCTTATGGTAAGATGTAAACATATTTGTACATAAAATAAATAGGTTCAATTATGTTTAAAAAGATAATCTCTCATCTACCGTACAGCCCCTCTATGATCCACACGCTGGGTTTTTACGCCAAACGGCTAAGAAAAGAGGAGGCTACTCGAAAAATTGGTCTCGTCCTGATGATAGTAGCACTTGTCGTTCAGTCATTTACGGCGTTCTCGCCACCCGAATCAGCAAACGCCGCCGATGCCAGCGATCTAATTTACGGCGGAACATACAGCGGTAGTCATTTTCTCTCTCATTACGATGCCAACACCAACAATATTCGTGATTTATACAATCAGCTGGGCATCACCCGAGCAGAACTGGCGGCAGCAACGAACAACGTCCAGCGGTTAAATAGTAATATGGGCACGTACTCATGGGGTTTGACACCGCATTTTGGACCGTCATTAGGAGAAGGTTCATACACCGTCCAGGGCGTGCGAACATTCTATTACCGACCGCACAATTTGTGGGGCAATTTTACCTATAGAGCCTTCGTCGGATATTCTGCCTCTGTCGGTTGGTTCGCGATTATGCTTAACTGTGGCAACCTAATCTTAAAAACGGTACCACCAGAGCCAAAATGCCCACCCGGACAAGTTGGCACACCTCCACATTGCACGACCCCACCAAAACCAACAGCATCCTGTAACGCATTAAGCGTTAAACAGAACGGCTCAACATATCAATTTACCGGAACAAGCAGTGCTGCTAACGGTGCAACAATCAGCGGATATACCTTTACGATATACAGAGGAAATACCGTTGTAAAAACAATCAGCGGAAGTTCACCGACGGCAACCTACAACGAAAAAACACCAGGCACTTACAAAGTCGTGTTAACCCTACAGACTTCAGTGGGCAATATTAAATCAGACGACTGTATAAAAACTTTCACCATTGCCGAACCAGAACGCTGCCCACAAAACCCCAGCCTTCTAAAAGACGATCCTCAGTGTCAACCCTGTCCTGGAGACTCAACAATATGGATAAAGGATCCTAAATGTAAAGCCTCATTTGTCCAGACGAAGACGGCAACCAATTTAACTAACGGTAAAGATGCGACCGCCACTGTAGCAAAAGCTGGCGACAGAATTACTTATACCCTAACAGTTGAAAATAAAGGACTAAAGGAAGAGGTTTATACATTTACCGATAACATCGGCGACGTTCTTGAATATGCAGACATTTTTGACCCTGGAGGCGGCACCATATCAAACGATAAAAACGCCAGCATCGGCAGCACAAATGCAAAAATCTTAACCTGGGACAAAGTCACGATTGCTAACGC
>DAIQMM010000033.1:0-6451 GCA_036788915.1 Nanosynbacter sp.
GCGTTAGCAACTGCCAAAAGCCACCATTAAGACAACAATAAGGTATAATAATCGAGCTTTAGCTGCACGCTGATCCAGTACAACACCCAGCATCGGACCGACCAAAAACACCAAATAAACCCCAAAGAAGGTCGCGATCAAAACCGTTATCGTTGCCACTTCGGACATCTGCTGAGGAAATGTCATCGACAGATTCCAGTACGTGAACAACACTCCTAATCCAGTTAACGCTGCGATTGGTAAGACCGCCCGCAATGTATCACGCCAAAAGTAATTTGGATTAATCCGATGACGCGGCTGGGGCGGAAACAAAGTCCACATAATCGTCGGCATCGTCACCAAAAACATGTTCATAAATGTAATGTGCCGAGGTGCATACGGATATTGCATACCGACCAATAAAGTCCCGACCAGCAGCACTACACCGTAAAGGATTTTATGGAAAAATAACGTAGCGATTACTTCGATAGCTTGCATGATTTGATTGCCGAGCTTCATACCGAGCGGCAGGGAAGTGAACGAATTGTTAAGTAAAATTATGTCGGCCACTCGACGACTGGCAGGTGCTCCAGCGTACATCGCCACACCAAGATCAGACTTTTTGAGAGCCAAGGCATCATTGACACCATCGCCAACCATGCCAGTAAAATTGCCAGAATCTTTAAAATGGGCGATCAGTCGCTCTTTCTGCTCTGGCAGCACTCGGGCAAATATGGTGTGTTCATCGGCAGCTTTTTTGAAAGCTTTATTATCGAGACCCGCCAATGCCGAGCCTAAAATTGCCTTGTCAGCATTATCAATTCCAGCCGCCCGAGCTATATACTGCACCGTCCGAGGATTATCACCAGAAATCACCCGAATCACCACGCCTTGATCCTGTAAAAATTGCACCGTCTCAACAACTCCATCACGCAGAGAATTACGCAGCAGCACCGCACCGATCGCCCGACCAGTACTATTCTCATTCAATTCTTTCAACGGGCGATCATTCTCCTCAAACGCTGCCAACAAAAGCACCCTCAAACCGCTGTCAGCCCACTCATCAAGCTGGCGTTTCGTCATTTCGTCAACAGGGGCCAATTCCGCCACAAACTCTGGTGCACCCATCAGCACAGTCTGGATATCGCCATCAATCTTCGCTCTTACTCCAGCCATTTTTCGTGCCGAAGAAAAAGCCATAACGTCGATAATCTCAGCATTTTGGGGCGGCTGAATCTTGTCCAAGATCGCCTGACCAGTCATATTTCCGCCGCTCGTTTGCTCGGCGATAAGTGCCGCCAAGCCAGCAATGGTCTGCTCAGACATAAGATTTAATGGCACAATTTTTTCCAACACCACTTCATCGCTGGTCAGCGTGCCAGTCTTGTCCACCGCGAGTAGATTTAGCAAGGCCATCGCCTCAATCGCCGCCAATTTCTGCGGCAAAACTTTCGCCTGTGCCAGCCGCACCGAGCCAAAAGCAAGCAGCAGAGAACTAGCCAAAAGCAAGCCCTCAGGCACCACCGTTACTGCCGCCGAGGTGATCGTTTTTAGAATTACCACCGCATCACGCTCCGACCACATATAGACGACAAAAATAATACCAGCCGCCAGAATCGCTCCGTACGTCAACAGGCTAATCGCTCGAGTGATCGCTCGCTGCAGCGGAGTCGGCTCTGGGCTATATCGCTTTAACACTTGACTGATCGCACCAGCTTTCGTGTCATCGCCAACCGCCGTAACTCGCATTACCGCCTCGCCAGCCAGCACCGTCGTCGCCGCCAAAACGGTATCATTCACAGCTTTTTCTACGGCCGCCGATTCGCCAGTCAGCATACTCTCATTAAGTTCCAGTCCTCGAGAATCCAGCACCACGCCATCAGCTGGCACTTCATCGCCAGCCTGCAGCACCACCTCGTCACCAACCGCCACGTCCTTATACGCCACCTCGACAGTCTCATCGCCACGCCGCACGCGAGCTCGCGGCTGACTCATTAGCTCCAGCTTCTTCAGCATTCGTTTGGCACGCATCTCCTGCACGATACCGATTAGAGAATTGACGACAATCACTACAGATATAAACCATGCATCACGATATTCATGCACGCATAAAAGTGCCGCCGCCAACAAAAAAATTGCGATAACAATCGGTGAAAAAACATTGCGACGAATAATATCAAGATAATCCCGCATCAGCTCGTCCGAATCCGCCGATAATGAAACCTCGCACCGACTCGCCAGCCAGTTCGTGCGTCAGCGTCAAATTGATAAATCTCACCATTTTTCACCTCAGAAATCAAAATTAAAGCTGGATTATATGGTGCCAACGTCTTATAAAATTGAATATCTTCATCAGAAATATGCGTCCGCCCCGGAAACACTTCACGGAACTTCATCCGACCAATCTCCTCAAAATATTGCGGCTGACCTTTTGGCGGCACAAACAACTCCGCCTTCAAACCCATGCGTAAGATTATTTTTTTCACGTCAGACAGCAACAAAGTCGACGAAGCTTCAATATAAACCATCAGCTGCTTTTTACTAGTCAAAAAAACCGATGCCTGTGCTGTGCGGCTAACATCAGCATTAGCTAAAATAACTGACTGGATATCAGCGGGGAAGCCAAACTTATCTCTGGCGATTCGCTCAAGTGCAAGTTCATCGTACACAAGCTTATTTTACCACTGATCAATCAGAGCTGTCCATAGGTCAAAAAGACCACTATTCGCAAAAAGACATTCACTAAATCACCGATTTTAAGGAACTTTCGCCCGCCCAAACTGGACCGATTTTGTTAAAATAATTACATGGACTTTCAGACGCGTTACGACAAACTAAACATTCACCAACGTCAAGCAGTCGACTCTATCAATGGGCCGCTTCTCGTTATCGCAGGTCCTGGTACCGGCAAAACCGAGCTGCTCAGCATGCGAGCTGCTCAGATTTTACGCCAAACCGACACATTGCCGTCGAACATCTTATGTCTAACATTTACCGATTCTGGGGCAGTCAATATGCGAGAGCGTCTGCGACAAATTATCGGCGAGGATGCATACAAGGTCGCGATTCACACCTTTCACAACTTTGGTACGGAAATTATCGCGACAAATCGGGACTATTTTTTCCGCGGCAGCGAAGCTCAGCCAGTCGACGAATTGACACAGCACCAAATTATGACCGAGCTATTTTCCGCTCTCGATTGGCGACATCCGCTCAGCGTAAAAAATGGCGACAATTTTGTGTATTTAAAAGACACGCTGTCCGTCATTTCTGAGTGCAAACGCAGCGGCCTAACTCCAGACGAATTGAGGCATATTCTCGACAGCAACCAACGCATTTTCGACAAGATCAACAGCCAAATCACCGAAGTATTTTCTCAAAAAATCTCCAAGTCGACCGCCGAAAAACTGGCACCGTTAGCGGAGGCGGCGGCGACATTAACCGACAACACTCTGCCACCTGGAGTCACCTCGTACGCTAGCGTTCTCGCACCGAGTATCGCCAGGGCAGTTACCGACGCATTAGACACCAACTCCACCAAGCCGATCACCGCCTGGAAAAATAGCTGGTGTGAAAAAGACGAGCAGGGCAATATGATACTCAAAGACTCTCGTGCCATTGAAAAGCTGCGGGCCTGTGTTGACATATACGAATCCTACACAAATATTTTACGCGAGCGAATCCTCTTCGACTACGACGACATGATCCTGGAAGTGCTGGCGGCGATGAAAAATCACCCTGACCTACTCGCCAATTTACAAGAGCGATATCAATACATCATGATTGACGAATTTCAAGATACCAACCTGGCTCAATTACGCTTACTGTTTAATCTGACAGGCGAAGACAAAGAGCCGAATGTCATGGCTGTCGGCGATGATGATCAGGCGATTTTTAGCTTTCAAGGTGCCGACATAAGCAATATCAAGCGATTTCGCGAGCAATATCGCAACTCGAAAATCATCGTCTTGACCGACAATTACCGCTCGCACGCCGATATTCTGACGGCATCACGAGCCGTGATCACCCAGGGAGCTGACCGACTGGAACGCAGCATTCCAGAATTGTCAAAACAACTTACCGCCCACGCGTCGCCCGAAAAAGCCGAAGTTAATGTTCGTGAGTTTTCTTCACCTCTAGAAGAGCGGTCGGGCGTGGCAAAACAAATTGCCGAGATGATCCAGCACGGAACAGCACCAGAGAATATCGCGGTGTTAGCACGCTGCCACCAAGAATTGATCGAGCTATTGCCGCACCTGGCGGAGCAGGGGATCGCCGTAAATTACGAACGGCAAGATGACGTACTGGAGCAACCATTGATCCGCAGCCTGGAATTAGTGGCTCGTACGGTCGTGGCACTGCATAACAATCAACTAGACACCGCCAATAGTCTGCTGCCAGAATTGGTCGCTCATTCAGCCTTCAATTTTACCGCGACTGACATCTGGAAACTCAGTCTACATGCGTACAAAAATAATTCTCTGTGGCTGGAAAGCATGCTGACGAACTCAGTATTTATGCCATTCGCCGAGTGGCTACTGGAGCAGGCCAAAAATATCAGCAATCTGCCGCTCGAGGAGCAAATTGACCAACTGCTAGGACTTGAAATGATAACTTCTCCAGGAGGCCAAACCACCGAGAATCAGCCTTCACTTGCTGCCTACTACCTCAGCTCAGAAATCCTCAGCACCACGCCAGACGCTTATCTGACGATGCTCGAGTCTCTACGCACCCTACGAGACAAACTACGTGACCATTACGTCGAGCAAACTCCGACTCTTGAAAATCTTATTCAATTTATCGATCTTCACCGCTCACTCGGTACCCGCATTACCACCAATCGAGCCCAAGCCAGCCACCTCACCGGTGCGATTACGCTCATGTCCGCCCATAAGGCAAAAGGGCTTGAGTTTCCTCATGTTTACATCATTGGTGCGACTGACGGAGCCTGGGGCGAGAAAGCTCGTTCTCGGTCAAGGTTAATTCGCTATCCAGCCAACCTCCAACTCGCTCCTGCTGGCAATAATTATGACGAACGTTTACGATTATTCTTCGTCGCCATGACTCGTGCCAAAACCACCTTGTCCATTAGCTATGCCAAGACCGACCATAACGGCAAAGACAGCCTGATCGCCAGTTTCCTCAGCCATCATTCTCCAGACAATATTCCAGCCAGCAACGTCGCCGAAAGCCAAAACGCTCTCGCAGCCGACTGGCGTAACCGCCTCGCCACACCGATGACCACGGACCTCCGTGCCATACTTGCACCGAAGCTTGAAAGATACAAACTCGCCGCCACGCACCTTAACGCCTTCCTTGACGTTTCTCGCGGCGGCCCGCAAACATTCTTATTCAACAATTTACTCCATTTCCCGTCAGCCAAAGCACCAAACGCCAATTACGGCACCGCCATTCACGCCACTCTGCAATACGCACACATGATGTTTCGGGCTGACAGCTCACTACCACCACAGGAACAACTGCTTGACTATTTCACCAAACAGTTGAGCGGCCATCATTTATCGCCTGAAGATTTCGCCACCTTTAACGACAAAGGTCGCACCGCATTGACTGCATTCCTGGACGCAAAGCAACACACCTTTACCGCCACGCAACTGCCTGAACTTAATTTCTCATCTCAGGAGGTAGTGCTGGACGATGCTCGTCTGACTGGCAAGCTGGATTTAGTCGACATCGATAGCCAGCAAAAAACTATTTTCGTTACTGATTATAAGACTGGCAAGCCCGCCGACTCTTGGAGGGGCCATAATGATACCGAAAAAATCAAACTTCATAAATACCGCCAGCAGCTGATGTTTTATCAACTCCTGGTCGAATCTTCCCGCGATTATAGCGACTTTACCTTCACTGGTGCCCGCCTACAGTTCGTCGAGCCAGACATGAAAACTGGCGATATTCTCAGCCTGGAAGACAACTTTTCCAGGGAAGAATTAACTGAGTTTACTAGACTGATCAATGTCGTCTGGCGGAAAATCACCACCCTGGATCTACCAGACATTTCTGGGTACTCAGCGGATTATAAGGGGATGGTGCAATTCGAAAACGACCTCCTAACAGGGGAAATATAAAAATATTTTTAGCATATTGTTGCTATTTTTACATTTCGTGTTATGATATTCATTAGCTTTTGTTCGTGGAGCTAGCTCTTCGATGAGGTGTCGCGAATGACACCAAGTCCTGACCATGCTTCGCACAAAAGTATGGTTTGACAGGAGAGTTAGCTCTTTTCTATCGCCGATACTTCGGCGGGGAGGGGGTGAAACCCCATGTTTAGGCCCACGGCGGAGAAATCCGCCTGGGGACCGTACCAGACCGAGATGGTCTGCAACGGCCCCAAACATCACGTCGGCTACCGTAAGGCAGCCGACGCTGGCACCGAGTTTCGGTGCCATAGTTGTGGCTACTCAATGAAGTAGCCACCCACAAAGGACGGTCGGGGTTTGTGCAACCC
>DAIQMM010000034.1:0-6432 GCA_036788915.1 Nanosynbacter sp.
GCGTTAGCCGAAGCTGCGTGAAGAGCAGGCGGCGGCCAACCGACGTGCTCTTGGTAGAAGTGGTGCATCAATCCCAGGTGGTATTCCAGGCGGTGGCGGTTATCCAGGTGCTTGGGCGAGTGCTCCATTGGATGCGTATGTTGATCCGTGGGGTCTGTACACCCGTGAGTGTGTGAGCTATGTGGCTTGGAAGATTCACAGCACTGGTCGTTACGTACCGCACTTCGGCGGTGCGGGTAACGCTAATCAGTGGCCATCAACAGCAGCTCGTCATGGCATATCCAGCGGCTCAACACCAAAAGTAGGTTCGGCGGCAGTGATGGATATCGGTTATTATGGTCATGTCATGTACGTTGAGTCGGTTAATGGTGATGGTACGATTACTGTTAGCGACTACAACTTTGCCTGGGACGGTCTGTATCGATATTACACGCGTTCAGCATCAGGCTTAACCTACGTTTACTTCTAATAGCACTAGATTATCTAAGAAAATACTCACGCTTATGGGGTATTTTCTTGTATAATGGGAGTATGGTTGAGGAGAAGAGAAAAAAATCACTGCAATTTTTAAGCGTGATGATTATAGCTATTGTTAGCTTTGTGGCTGGAACTCGTTATGACACGATCTTCGCGACAGTTGCACCAGTTTTCGGCATTCGTGCGTCAAGTCAACGGCTTGATTTGTCGAGTGTGCAGACAACTTACCAGCAATTGCTAGCAAATTATGACGGCAAATTAGATACACAAAAGCTGATTCACGGGGCGAGTCGAGGAATGGTGGCGGCGGCTGGTGATGACCACACGGTATATATGGATCCGGATGAGGCGAAGGAGTTTCAGAAGTCGCTCAGTGGTGCTATCGGTGGCGGGATCGGTGCGGAAATTGGAGTTAAAGACAATCGTCCAGCGATCATTAAGCCGCTCGAGGGTAGTCCAGCTCAAAAGGCTGGCATTAAAGCTGGTGATTATATTATGAAAGTGAATGATGAGGACGTTTCAGATTGGGCGGCGGATAAGGTGGTGGCGAAAATAAGAGGCGAAATCGGCACATCAGTAAAATTAACTCTAGTTAGTGAGGCGGCGGCACGCGAGGTCTCTGTAGTAAGGCAGAATATTACCGCACCAGCTGTTGAATCGAGCGTTGAAGGGGAAGTTGGTATCCTGACGGTAAGTCGTTTCAATGATGACACCGTCCAATCTGCACGAAAAGCGGCACAAGAGTTTGTAGGTAAGGGCGTGAAGCGTGTCATCGTTGATTTACGTAATAATCCAGGCGGCACGGTGTCTTCAGCTCAGGGTCTGTTGGGCTTGTGGTTAAATCGACAAGACGTGATGAGCGAGCGTCGCGGCTCAGAGGTAGTCCGTACTCTGCAGTCAACGGGTGTGCCAATATTGGCTGACATAAAAACCGTAGTATTGATTAACGAAAATAGTGCCAGTGCTAGCGAGATTGTTGCTGGTGCATTACGTGACCACGGCAAGGCTACGCTGGTCGGTAAAAAGAGTTATGGTAAGGGCAGTGTGCAGTCCGTGATCGGGCTTCCAGGTGGAGCACAACTGAAAGTTACAGAAGCACGTTGGTATACGCCAAAAGGTAATAATATTGATAAAACTGGTATTACACCTGATGTTGACGTTGATATTGATGAAGAAGCGGCGAAGAAGGGGATTGATAATCAGTTGGAAAAGGCAAAAGCGGTGTAACGCTTGTGCTTTTGGTGGGTAACTATTACAATAGGAGGTATTATGCAGCAGAAAAAGAAAATTTTACTTGTCGAGGATGACGTTGCTTTGTCAGCAGTGTACCGTTCTCGCTTGGAAATCGAGGGATTTGATATTAAAGAAGTGCATGACGGCGAAGATGCCTTGTCGGCGACGGTTGAATACCGACCTGATTTGATTTTGCTTGATGCGATGATGCCGAAAATTAGTGGTTTTGATGTGTTGGATATTTTGCGTAATACGCCAGAGACCGCCAATGTTCGCATCATTATGCTGACAGCTCTTAGTCAGCCGAAGGATAAGGAGCGGGCTGAGGGGCTTGGTGTTGATGATTATTTGGTGAAGTCGCAGGTGGTGATCGGCGATGTGGTAGCACGTGTTAAGCATCATCTTGGGATAACTGAATAAGACGTAGCTATTAAATATTAAAAAAAGACTCGCGGTTGTTGCGAGCCTTTTTGTTTTGGCGACATTAGTCAATACAGACCTGTGTACGCCTTTGAGTGGCACCAGTAAACTTGGTTTTCTTTACTTTCTTGAAAGTAACAACACCAGCTTTGGCAGCGTGAATGGTGTAATTCTTGCTCATGTATGCACCATCTCCAGCTATCTTAGTTGCACCAACTTGGCGAACGATAACCTGACCAGCATTTACTTTTTGACCACCGAAACATTTTACACCGAGACGTTGGCCAGGGTTGTTGTGGTTGTTCTTACTTGCACTACCGGCTTTAACCTTTGACATCTTAACTCCTTAAGTTTTCTATAAACAATCTGTACCAGTTTACCGAAAAAGGAAGCGGTTGTCAAGCGGTTTTTGTGCGGGATATCGGTGTGAGGACGAGGATTTCGCGGGCGACGACTTGGTCGGGGCGGTGATAGAGGAGTTGTTGGTGGTTGAGTTGTTTGTAGCCTAGCTTTTCTAGTCGTCTGAGGAGCGGTAGGTGGGTGAAGTTGCCAGACGTGTCTTGCCAAGCTGGAACAGCTATACATAACCTGACTGTATCATTGATTTGCGGCAGGGCATTCTCTAAAAAACTAGAGATAATATGATTGCAATTGCCGACGACCTCTTTCAATTTTTCTGGAGCTGGTGGTGCGGAAAAGGGCTGACCGAGGTAGGTTTCGCAGACGATGTGTGTGATTGATGATCGCTTGCTATCGTCAAGCTTTATTGTCGTTGCGTCCGCCTGAAAGGTTTGCCAGTCGGGGGCTTGGTTGTTCATGGTTGAGTTGTATTTTTGTGCCAACCACTGGACATTTTTTGTTGTATAGTCGACCATTTTAGGGTTTAGGTCGCTGCCGTAGGTATTTATGTTCATGAGGTAGGCTTCTTGCAACACCGTACCTGTGCCGCAAAAAGGATCCCATAGACAGTCCTGGCTTTTTGCGCCAGATAAATTGATCATAATTTGTGCCAATTTCGGCGGCAACATGCCCACAAAAGCATCACGTTTTGGCCTGTTGCGGTCGCGGAAAGTGTAAGCAGTAATGTTTTGTACGCCGCAGCTTTCTGCGATGATGATGTTTTGTCGAGTTTTAATTATCAAGAGTTCAATCTTATTTTCTGCCGAACCGAGTTTGTTGTTGTGTGAAGTCGCTGTTGACAGGGCAGGCTGTTGGTTTGGAATTAAGCGTAAACTGGTGCCTGATTTTTTAAGCGTTGATTTAAGAATAATACCTATTTTTTGAACTTCGCGAGCGTTATTTTTTAGGCCATAAACGCTCAGCCCGAGAGTTATTTTTCCTTGGTGAGATTGCCATTTTTGGGTGTAATGATTGACGATGTATTTTGATGCGGTATCAAGAGGATTTTTTTTGAGATCCAATGCTAGCTGTTTGACGATTTTACCGCACTTAATAGTGCCGCCCAGCGAATCGATATTAAAATTATCGGTCTTGACGGTAGCAAATGTTTCAGATATGCGGGCAACTGACTGCTCGCCAAATACGGCCTCAAGCTCAGCGAGGGATATTTCGGGTTGGCGACCAAGTAGTGTTACGTACATAAATTGATTATAGCAAAAATACCGTGATATAATAATCTGCATATGCTATCCAGGAGGATTCGACAATTCTTGAAATTAATGAAGTCGCCACGAACGATTATGAGCATGGTTACGTTGGCGGTCTTGGTGCTTATTATTTTTCTGTCGCGGCATGAGTTGGTGAAGGCGTGGGAATTGCTCGGTCGGGCGAATATGTGGCTGTTGCTACTTTTGCTGCCGCTTCAAACCATCGTCTATTTTTCTGGCGGCGAGATGATTTTTTCGTATTTGCGTGACAAAAAACTGATTAAACATGTGTCTCTGCTTGAGCAGACGCGTATTGCCCTGGAATTAAATCTGGTTAATCATATTTTTCCATCTGGCGGAGTTAGCGGTATTTCGTACACGACTTGGCGAATGCATAAATTGGGTGTTTCGTCGGCTCGTTCGACATTTGCTCAGCTGATTCGTTATGTGATGGGCTTTGTGTCGTTGATGATATTGCTAATCTTGGCAGTGGCGATTCTGGCTCTGGACGGTCAAGTGAATCGGTACGTAGTGGCATCTAGCTTTATTCTTGTCGTGCTGGTTTTATCGCTGACTTTCGCTTTGATTTTTATGTTTTCATCACGGCGGCGGCTTCATAAAACATCCCAGGCAGTAACTAATTTTGTCAATAACACGATACGAGTGGCGACACTGGGCAGGCATAAGAACTTTTTGAAAAGCGAGAAAGTTGATGCGTTTTTTGAGGAAATGCAGGACGACTTTCATGATCTTGCGGCGGACAAGAAGCTGATCATTAAGCCGCTTTTGTGGGGTTTTGTTTTTAGTATTTTCGATGTAGCGATGTTTGTGATTGCATTTTTATCGCTTGGCGTGACGGTGAATCCAGCGATGCTGCTGGTTGGTTACGGTGCGGCTGGACTAGCTGGTTTGGTGGCGTTTACTCCTGGTGGGACTGGAGTCTACGAGGCAATTATGATTATATTCTTGACCATGGCGGGCATGTCTCCGGATGTGGCGATCGCTGGCATCATATTGACGCGGGCTATTTTGCTCACTGGCACAATTGTTTTTGGCTACATTTTCTACCAACACGCATTGATAAAATATGGCAAGCCCGATGACTCCAAGGTTCGGCGTTAGTGATTTTTTAGCGGTCGTCAATCAGTCGCTCGAGGTGGCTTTTGGGGTGGTTGAGATTGAAGGAGAAGTCGCTGAATTAAAGGTCAATCAGCAGAAATTCGTCTTTTTTAATCTCAAAGATGAAGACGGTGTAGTGAATTGTTTTATGACAGCTTGGCAAATGCGAACGCCGATTGAGAATGGTATGAAAGTGCTGGTTCGTGCGGTGCCAAAAGTGACGGCTTGGGGCAAGTTTAGTTTGACGGTGCAAGAAGTGAAGCCAGTTGGTCAGGGTAGTATTAAGCGGAGCCTGGATTTGGTGAGGCAGAAATTGGATAAGGAGGGGCTGTTTGATGTGGCCCGCAAGCGACAATTGCCACAATTTCCGCAGACAATTGGCGTTATTTCCAGTGTTCAAGCGGCTGGCTATGCTGACTTTATGAAGATATCAAACGAGCGTTGGGGCGGTGCCAATTTTCTTGTGGCAAACGTAAAAGTGCAAGGTGATGGTGCAGCGGATCAGGCAGTGCGGGCGATCCAATATTTTAATCAAATGTCGGAGCCGCCCGAGGTAATCGTGTTGTTGCGTGGCGGTGGTAGTGCTGATGATTTGGCGAGTTTTAATGACGAGAAGTTGACTCGGGCGATTGCTGGATCTAGAGTTGTTACCTTGACTGGAATTGGCCACGAGGTAGACGAGAGTTTATGCGATCTGGCGGCCGATGTCCGTGCTTCAACTCCGAGTAACGCCGCACAGATGTTGTTTCCAGAAAAGCAATCAGTGATTGAGCGGTTGGCGGGAAGAGTGCAATCTGTGTCGGCTCAGGCAGTGCGGGCGATTGACGATACGGCTGACAGGGTAGCGACTGGTCGGCAGATTGCTTTAGATGAATGGCGGCGACAACTTGATGATTTGTCTAATACGGTCGCCCTGAAGCGTCAGATGATCGCTCGTTATGATCCAGATGATATTTTACGTCAAGGTTATGCCGTGGTTAGCGGCCAGCGTAAAATTGGAGATGTAGTAAAGATTACAACAGTAGATACAATAATGAAAGCGAGGATAGAGGAAAGTGAAAGACGATCTGACAATTAACCAAATGATGGCTCAGCTTGATCAGCAGATTGCTTGGTTTAATAGCGAGGAGTTTCAGCTTGAAGAGGCAAAAGAACGATTTTTGGCGTTGAACGAATTGGCGAAGGAAATTGAGCATCGACTGCGAGATATGAAGAATGAAATTGAAGTGTTGGCGAAAGATTTTGGCGAAGAGTCGGACTTTACAGAATTAAAAGCATAAGCTATACTACGGCTATGAGAAGACAGAGAATAGGTGAAAGAGGTGTAGTTAATGGCTGGATGATCGGCACGATCGGCTGCCTGGTGTTGTTTTTGATCGCGGGTTCGCTGGCTATTTGGATGTTCATGTCGTATACACAGGAGAAAAATAATACCGACAGTGCTGTTGAAGTCGCAGTGGCCAAGGCTAAAAGTGAGCAATCTGAGATTGATCAGAAGAAGTTTTCAGAAGAGGCGAAGAATCCGCGGGTTGAGTTTGTCGGACCAGCTGAGTATGGTCGAGTGTCGTGCTAACGC
>DAIQMM010000035.1:0-6353 GCA_036788915.1 Nanosynbacter sp.
GCGTTAGCCCCAGCGCCAATCAACCGCTTCAGCGGCAACTCGTGAGAAATACGCAGATAAAACTGCTGGTCGTCCAGCGCGTCCATGTGCGTCACAAACGGGTTAGCATCAGCACCGCCAGTCGTATGCTCCAGTACTGGCACATTCACCTCGGTAAAGCCGTGACTGTTTAGATAATCACGTGTCGCCTGCCAAAACTTGCTGCGGCGAACAAACCGCTGACGCACCTCTGGATTGACGTTCATATCAACGTAGCGGCGACGAAAACGCTCTTCTTTGTTCTCGAGCTTTTCAGGCATCGGCCGTAGCGACTTAGTTAGTAGCCTTAGCTCATGCACACCAACCGATTTTTCACCAGTCTGCGTCGTCGTCATCACTCCGCGTGCCTCGACAAAATCGCCAGTGTCCAAAAGTTTCAGCTGCTTCATGCCCAACACACCACGGCTAGCATCCAATTCCGCCACGTCATCACGCTGTAAATACAATTGCACTTCACCAGACTGGTCGCGTAGTTTGATGAACGCCAGCTTACCAAAACTGCGAATCGAGACGATACGCCCTGCGACCACCACTTCCTGCCCCGCCAATTCATCATACCGCGCCAAAACCTCGCCGCAGCCATGCGTCCGACCAGACTTTGCTGGATACGGATCAACGCCTAGTTCTCGCAGGGTTTCTAATTTTCGTAAACGTTCATTTCGATAATCTTGCAGTGTCGCCATAATGCAACCATTATACCACACCTCTGTTGGAGGCGACTATTTTATCGGTAAAAAGTTAACCTAAGCTATATCTGCAATGATGTAAGATACTTCACCCTTTGGTGTTGAGATAACCACTTCATCACCAACCACTTTACCCATAAGCACCTGGCCAATTGGCGATTCATTTGAAATCTTACCTTCTAAAGGATCCGCTTCAACTGGACCGACGACCGTATATGAAACCGTTTTCTCAGCAGACTGCAGTGTAACCGTATTTCCAAGCACCACATGTGAGCTACCACTAACCTGAATCAGCTCCGCATTTTGCAAAATATCCTCAATCTCAGCGATACGTGTCTCCACCAAGCCCTGCTCCTCACGTGCCGCATCATATTCTGCATTTTCGCTCAAATCGCCAAAATCACGTGCCGCCGCAATCTTATCCGCGATATCACCACGTCGACCCTTCAGCTCTGCCAATTCATTCTCTAAATCAGTTTTACCTTTTTCTGTAATCTGGTATGCCTTCTTCATGTTACATCTCCTCTCCTAGCTAGATATAGCGTTCTAACAATTTACCAACCACTAGATATAGCGTTTTATTGATTTGCCACCAAGAATATATCTGAGTATATCAATCCGCCTGATGACTGTCAACACAATTCTCTAACGACTGAGACAAAAGTCCAAAAGCTGCTGATATGTCAATTTTCTGGTTTCGCCAGTTTTCCGTTCGGTCAATTCAAACAGGCCATCATTATCAATCGCTCGGTCGCTAATAGTGATACGCCACGGCAGTCCAAGCAAATCAGCATCCGCAAACTTCACTCCTGGACGCTCAGCACGATCATCATACAGAGAACCTACGCCCTTGTCCGCCAAATCACTGTACAACTTGCCCGCAAGTTCAGACCCCCGCTCACCGATCGCCACTAAATGGAACTGATACGGCGCGACATTTTCTGGCCACAACAAGCCCTTATCATCAGCAAATTTCTCAACGATTACACCCATAACCCTAGTAATGCCAATGCCGTAACTGCCCATCCAAGCATACTGCCGCTGCCCGTTCTCGTCCGTAAACACCAAATTCATCTCTTCTGACTTTTGCGTGCCAAAGTTAAAGATATTACCCACCTCAGCGGTACGGCGTTTTTGATAAACTTCACCTGTTTCAGGCGAAATATCACCTTCTTTTGCCAGTTTAATTTCAACAAACTTACTTGGCCGTGGCACATCGCGATCCCAATTGGCATTGTAAGCGTGCTGACCAGTTTTGTTAGCACCAGTTTCAAAGTTCACCATATCTTCACACGAATCGTCGACAAATAACCGAACATTCTCAGGTAAATTATACAGTCCAGCAAAACCTAATTTCGCTCCCGTAGCCGCCTCAATTTGCTCACCATCCGCCAGACGCAACCACGACACGTCAGCCACCGCTTTCAATTTATCTTCGTTAATTTCATAATCGCTCCTGACCACCGCCAGCAACATACCATCTGACGAATCGTACAACATTGATTTGGTGCTGGCTGTACGCGGAATGTCCAATGCTTTTGTCAACGCTTCTGCCCCAATGATATTCTCGTCATCTAAAATGCCCAAAGGTTTCATTTCAGCACCAGCGTCTGGATTTGGCGTTGAACGCACTGGTGCAATTTCAGCATTATAGGCAATATTGGTACTCGGCACGATGAAGATATCATCCTCGCCCGCCTCGCAAATCGTCTGGAACTCATGGCTAAACTTAGTAAAAGCACCACCGCTAGCGAAAGTAACGTAGGTCTCATCACCGATCCCCAGCCGATCATAGCAACGCTTGTATGCTTCAATTACCTCTTCGTAATAATTGTCCAGGTCCTGCTTGGTGGCGTGGACAGAATACATATCTTTCATGATAAACTCACGACCACGCATCACACCGCTTTTAGCCCTCAGTTCATTACGCAATTTATTCTGGAATTGATAAACCTTCACTGGCAGATCTTTATAGCTCTTGATATGGCTACGTAGCAATGCGATAATCGGCTCTTCGTGAGTCCAGCCAAATCCAACATCAGTACCGTCCTGTAGCTTCGACTTGAACCACACATCAACGACATCATCACTCCACCGACCAGTCTCTTGCCACAAATCACGATTCTGCAAAGTACTCATGATCAATTCTTGACTATCAACAGCATCCATCTCCTCACGCACGATCTGCTTGATATTCTCCAGAACCCGCAGACCAAGTGGCGTATAAGAATACACCCCCGCCATCATCTTATGGATGTAACCCGCTCGAATTAGTAACTGAGCGTTCTTAGCTACTTCATCACTTGGTGCAGTTTTGCTGGTTTTTGTAAATAATTGACTCATTCGCATAAACTATTTCTCCTTATAAAAATGGCAAACACGCCGCTTTAATTTGATCGATCAATCCTGGATTGAGATATAACATATAAAATGCAATTCCATTCTTTATCATATGAACCACAATCGGCACCCATAACGCACCAGTGTATTCACGCGCCACCGACATAGCCAAACTGAGAGCAAAAGTATCGACAGCAACCGCCCACTGCAAATGCTCACCGCCCCAAAGATGCGCCACACCAAACGTCAAACTTGTAACGAGGACCGCCAACCATACCGAGAAGTTGTTACGCAATTTGCCATACAGATAGCCGCGAAACAACAATTCTTCCGCCACTGGAGCGAGCACCACCAAAACCAGAAATGCCAGAATAAATTGCCAGTGCGAAATTAGTATTGATTGACTAAACGGCGTTGACTGTGTCTGAGTGATATCAACCGAAAAGAACTTCACTGATATCGCCACGAGTGTAGCTGAAATTAGAAAATACGCGACATACACCAGTGGAGATATTAACAACTCTAATATCGTGGGCCAGTCGTCAATGCCAAGCAACTTCAGAGAAGTCTTTCGCCGAGCAATAAGCCACGGCACAAAAATCACCACAGCGACGGTCAATGAGTACACGACAACAGAGAGAATAGTATTAAGTAAAACTTGATTCATCACCCCAAACGGCACGCCGAGAAACACTAGTCCATGCACAACCATCATCAATGCCAGCTGTACCGCCAAAAATACCGCGTACACCCAGACAGGAATCAATAGCAATAAACGCCATATCCGCCAAGAATATTTTTTTTCAGGCTGCTTGCCTACGGGAGTTTGTAATGATTTAGAATAATTTACCGATGTCATTTGCCGTTATAATAAGAGTTAAAGTTAATAAAATAAGCATACCTGTCGCCTGGACAGTTTCCTCACGCTCCTTTGTTAATGATTTACCAAACAGCCGAAAGCCAGCCATAGTAGCCCAGCGTCCGCCGTCCAGGGCTGGGATTGGCAAAATATTCATTACCGCCAATGTCAATGAAATAATAGCAGCGAGCAAAATAACTTGATCAATCCCATGATCAACCACTGATGGAAATAGTACGCCAAGAATGCCGATCGGACCAGCGACGTTTTCGCTAACATTTGCCAGGTCAGCACGAGCAGCCTGTCGCGAGGAGTCCGAGCCAACGAATTGACCGAAAAATCCACAAACTGACTTTACAAGAACTGTGCCGACACCTTTCAGAGTCTCGTAAGTTAGCTGACTAGTCGTCGCCACAGCCGCCAGCGGTGCAGACCACGTGCTGTAAATCTTTTCCGACTGCTGTGAGCCAACCCCAAGATAGCCGCCCGATTTCGCCTGATCTTGCGTACGCAATTGAGCCGATACGGTCAATGGCCGGCCATTACGCACCAAAGAAATATCCACTGTTTGCCCAGCCCGCTCCTTGGTGGTCGCCACCAACTCAGACGGTGTCGCTATCGTCTGCCCGCCAACACTCTGAAGGTGATCGCCTTGTCGCAACCCTGCCTGTGTCGCTGGCGAGTTTGGCTGAATTGTCACAATCGTCAACGCAGACCGCTCCACCCGCGAATCAAATGGCAACACCACCTGCTGTGGCAGGATTTTCGGTAAGCCAATAAGTGCCAAAATAGTAAACAATAATACCGCGACCAGCCAGTTCATCGCCACGCCAGCCAGCAAAATCTTCGTCTTTACCCAAAATGTCGATGCTCCATACGTACCCTTACCACGGGCCGCATCATACTCACCCTTAAGTTTCACAAAACCACCAAGCGGCAGCCAATTTAAGCTAATAATCACATTTTTACCAAGAACAATCTTTTTCGGTTTCCATTTTTTGGCTGTCGGCGGAAATCCGATACCGAACTCCTCGACCACAACGCCATTACGTTTTGCCACCAAGGCATGACCAAGCTCATGCACCACAACCAGCAGTACAAGCACAATCAATCCGACAATAATACCAACGAATAACATTTTTACTCACCAAGCCTTCTTTGCCTATTTTTATATTCCTCTATAATCTTCGCAACATCTTCCCTACACATATCTGGCCACTTCTTATCGATAAACATCAGTTCACTATAAGCGGACCGCCACAGCATAAAGTTACTCAATCTCTGTTCACCGCTAGTCCTCACAATCATGTCGCAAGGCGGAACTTCTGGTGCATAAATATACTGAGCGATCAAATCTGGAGTTACTTCATCAGACTTAACCCCCAATTGAACAATTTTTTTCACCGCATCAGCAATCTCCAGCTGCCCGCCATAGTTCAGGCACAAAAGTAGGTCGCCGCCAGTTAGATCTTTAGTTTTCTCCTCAGCTGAATCAATTGCTTTTTGCAAAACCTCCGACAAACCTTCACGAGAACCGATCACCCTCAGTCGCACATTATTCTCAATAAAAATTGGTATATCAGCCTCCAAAACCCTGAGGAATAACCCCATTAAACGACCAACTTCCTCCTCGCTGCGTTTCCAATTTTCCGTACTGAACACATAAGCACTAGCATACCGCACCCCCTGATTCAGAGTCTCCAGCAAAACGTCTTTGAGTGCATTATAACCCGCCAAATGTCCTTCATATGTCGGTAAGCCATTCTGTTTCGCCCAGCGGCGATTACCGTCAACGATAAACCCAACGTGCCTCGGCAATTCTGTTTTTTCACTCATGTTTCGCCCTCCACTCATCGATCAATCTCACATCCTGTATATCTTTTTCGCGCCCGCGCCAGTTTTTCCAGCGCCGCAGAAAATCTAGATTAACAAACTTTACACCGTCATATTCCACCGCGTAGTCCAGCAGCTCGTCATACTCAACAATTCGCCCATCAATCTCCCAGCCATCCCAGACCTCGACCGATCCATCATGCTTCACCAAATACTGGCGTTGATTTTTATCAAGCTTTTCGACCCAGCCACCGCTACGAGCGATTTCTTCTAATACCTCTCGATTAGTCGCCACGTCAATATCAGCAGACTGACGGATTCCTAATTGATTCAAAATACCGCTACCAATGATAATCATCTGATCCAGCGGCAGTCCTAACTCTTTCACGCACTCAGCAAATGTCTGGCTCATTAAACCGTCAACACGTCCTTTTCTTTTGCCTTAACCGCCTCGTCGATTTGAGACTGCACCTTGCTCATCAACATGTCAATTTCCTTCTCGACACGCTTATAATCATCTTCGCCAAGCTCTTTATTATCCTTCATTCGCTTAGCGTCCTTCAGTGAATCCTGACGAATTGTCCGCATGCTAACGC
>DAIQMM010000036.1:0-6246 GCA_036788915.1 Nanosynbacter sp.
GCGTTAGCTTATTCTCGAGTTGGCCGTTACAAGATTAATCAGCGACTTGGTCTTGATGTCGCGAACACCGCAGAGAACCGCATCTTCCAGATGAGCGATTTGGTGGCGATTATCCGCGAAATCATTCGTCTTAATAATACTCAGGAAGCACCTGATGATATTGATGCCTTGAGTAATCGCCGAGTTAAGTTGGTTGGTGAATTGATTGCCCGTCAATTCCGCGTCGGCATGCTCAGGATGCAGCGTAACGCCATGGACCGTATGAGCGTGGCTGATATGGAGAGTGTAACGCCAAGTCAGCTGATCAATGCTCGTCCAGTAGTGGCGGCAGTGCGTGAGTTCTTTACCAGTTCGCAGCTCAGTCAGTTGATGGATGAGGTTAACCCGCTGTCAGAGTTGAGCCACAAGCGTCGCCTCAGCTCAATGGGTCCTGGCGGTTTGAGTCGTGAACGTGCTGGTTTTGATGTGCGTGATGCTCACCCAACCCACTACGGCCGTATCTGTTCGGTCGAAACTCCAGAAGGTGCCAACGTTGGTCTGGTACTAAACCTCGCCACTTATGCACGGGTGAATGAATATGGCTTTATCGAAACGCCATATCTACGCGTGAAGAATGGCAAGGTGACTGATGAGATTGTTTACCTTGACGCGTCTCAGGAATTGAACGAAGTTATTGCTGATGCTGGTGAAGTTTTGAACGATGATGGCACATTCCGCGACGAGCGCGTGAATGCCCGCAACAACATGCGACCAGAGCAAGTTGACGCTAGCGATGTTACCTACATGGACGCTGCTCATCGTCAGATTTTGGGTTCAACCGCGGCTTTGGTGCCGTTTATCGAGAAGAACCGTATTGACCGCAGTTTGACTGGTTCAAACATGCAACGCCAGGCGGTGCCGCTTTTGATGCCGCAGCCAGCCACGGTTGGTACTGGAATTGAAAAAGCTGTTGCCGAGAATAGTGGACACTTGGTCCAGGCAATGGCTGATGGTGAAGTAGTTAAAGCTGACGCTAATGAAGTCCATGTTAAATATGCGGACGGCGTAAAGGTTTATGAACTTCGTCACTTCGTTAAGAATAATGACGACCGCTGCTACAACCAGAAAGTTCGCGTAACACGTGGCGATATGGTTAAGAAGGGCGATGTGCTGATTGAGGGTGCGTCAATTGCTGAGAGTGAAATCGCTTTGGGTAGCAACCTGCTGGTCGCCTTTATGCCATGGGGTGGCTACAACATGGACGACGCTGTTATTTTGAGCCGCCGTTTGGTTCAAGACGACTCGCTCACCAGTATCAACATTAAGGATTACAATGTTGAAGTTCGCGAAACCAAGCTAGGCCCAGAGATCGTAACTCGAGATATTCCGAATGTTTCTGAAGAGAGCCTGCGTCACTTGGACGAAAACGGTATCGTGCAGGTTGGCTCTGAAGTCAAGGCTGGCGATGTGCTGGTTGGTAAAATTACACCAAAGGGCGAGCAGGAATTGAGTTCTGAAGAGCGTCTGCTTCGAGCGATCTTCGGCGAAAAAGCCAAGGACGTTCGCGATACTTCGCAGCGAATGAATAACGCTGGTGGCGGTAAGGTCGTTGGTGTGAAAATCTTCTCACGCGAGAACGGCCATGAATTGAAGGCTGGTGTCTTGATGCAGATTCAGATTTTTGTGGCACAGCTGCGTAAGATTGGTGTTGGTGATAAGATGGCTGGTCGTCACGGAAACAAGGGCGTGGTTGCTCGGGTCTTGCCTGTCGAAGATATGCCATTCATGGAAGACGGAACGCCAGTTGATGTGATTTTGAACCCACTCGGTGTGCCAAGCCGCATGAACCTCGGTCAGTTGTTTGAGACTCACCTTGGTATGGCGGCACGAGCTTTGGGCTACCGCGTAGCAACTCCGTCGTTTAACGGTGTTACTGACAAGCAGATTTCTGATGAGCTTGAGAAGGCTGGATTTGCAAGAGATGGTAAGTCGCAATTGTTTGACGGCCGTACTGGTGAAGCCTTTGAAGAGCGAACGACTGTCGGTGTGATGCACATGATTAAATTGCACCACATGGTTTCAGACAAGATTCATGCCCGATCAACTGGCCCATACACCATGGTTACTCAGCAGCCACTTGGCGGTAAAGCACAAAACGGTGGTCAGCGTTTCGGCGAGATGGAGGTTTGGGCTTTGGAGGCTTATGGTGCGTCAGCAACCTTGCAGGAAATGTTGACGATTAAGTCGGACGATGTTTATGGTCGTGCCAAAGCTTACGAATCGATTATTAAGAATGAGCCAATTGTTGGACCAAAATTGCCAGAATCATTTAACGTGTTGGTTAAGGAATTGCAAGGTTTGGGTCTGCGTGTGGATCTGGTTGATGACGATGAGAGCGTTGATGCTGAGCATGTCATCGCTTCCAGTGGTCCAGTAGATAAAACAGTGCCGCAGACAGATGGCACTGATGATGAGGAGACTTATCTTGACGAATCAGACGACATCGGCGAGATCGAAAACGGCATGAGTGTGCAAGACATTGACGAAGTAGAAGATATAAAGGAGGAAGCGTAAGATGGCGCAATTTGGATTTAATGCGACCGGAATTAGCGATTTCGATGCAGTACGCTTGGTGGTGGCTAGCCCCGAGGATATTCTGAAGTGGAGCCACGGAGAAGTGCTGAAACCAGAGACCATTAATTATCGAACACAAAAACCTGAGCGTGATGGTTTGTTCTGTGAGCGAATCTTTGGTCCAGTTAAGGATATTAATCCGCACGATTCAAAGCTGAAGGGCGTGCGTAGTCGCGAGGCTGCGGTCGATAAGAACGGTGAGCTTGTTACCAAGTCGATCGTTCGTCGTGAGCGTATGGGTCATATCTCTCTGGCGGCGCCAGTGGCACACATCTGGTTTATGCGTGGTACGCCAAGTGCGATGAGTCAGCTGCTTGGCATGACGGTTCGCAATATTGAGAAGATCGTATATTTTGCGACTTACGTAATTCTGAGTGTCGATGAAGCTACTCGTGATCAATATTTGGCTGACCTTGAGGCGGAAACTGAAGCTGCTCGAATGGCGATCAAAATGCGTTATCAGCAGTTGGCTGAGGCGGACGGTGCGGATGTGAAGCAGCTCGCGAAAGAGCAGAGTCGCGAAGTCGAAGATCTGAACGAAAAGTACACGGTCAAGAAGTCTCAGCTGGACAGCTTGAATGTCGGTGCGTTGATTTCTGAGGCGGATTATCGCAATCTGCCAGAAGAGTACGATGAGCTAATTGAAGTTGGCATGGGTGCTAGTGCGGTTAAGGCTTTGCTTGACAAGATTGATCTGCCAAAATTGATCGCTGAATTGACCGAAGAGGCCGAAGGTGCGAAAGGTCAGCGTCAGAAGAAGCTGCTGAAGCGTCTGAAGATGTTGGAAAGCATGGAGTCGGCTAATATCAAGCCGTCTAGCCTCTGTATGACGGTGCTGCCAGTTATTCCTCCAGATCTTCGTCCGATGGTGGCATTGTCTGGTGGTCGATTTGCGACATCTGACTTGAACGATTTGTATCGCCGAATTATTAACCGAAATAATCGCTTGAAGAAGCTGATTGAACTGAACGCTCCAGAGGTGATTCAGCGTAACGAAAAGCGTATGTTGCAAGAGGCGGTTGATGCTTTGATCGACAATTCAGCGTCGCGTGGTCGTGCAGTCAGCTCGACTGGTGGTCGCCGTAGCTTGAAGAGCTTGAGCGACATGCTGAAGGGTAAGCAGGGTCGTTTCCGTCAGAACCTTCTCGGTAAGCGTGTTGACTACTCTGGTCGTTCAGTGATCGTGGTTGGTCCAAAATTGAAGATCAATCAGTGTGGCCTGCCAAAGCAGATGGCACTTGAACTGTTCAAGCCATTCGTGATTAGTTGGCTGATTCAGCAAGAGTTCGCTCATAATATTCGTTCAGCAACACGGCTGATCGAGGCGGGCGAGGCTGTTGTTTGGGACGCACTTGACGCGGTAATCGAAGGCAAGTATGTCCTTTTGAACCGTGCACCAAGTTTGCACCGCTTGTCAATCCAGGCTTTCCAGCCAGTTTTGGTTGAAGGTAAGGCTATTCAATTGCACCCACTGGTGGCAAACGGATTTAACGCCGACTACGATGGCGACCAGATGGCGGTACACTTGCCGCTTTCTAAGGAAGCTCAGGAAGAGGCTCGCACATTGATGAGTGCGACGAACAACTTACTAAAGCCAGCTGATGGTTCGCCAGTGCTGAACATCGCTCAGGACGTGGTTTTGGGTAACTACTACCTGACCTACGATAAGCCAGCTGCTCAGACTGACAAGATTAGGTCATATAGCTCAGTTTATGAAGCGGAAATGGCGTATGATAACGGCGTGATTCAATTGCAAACGCCAATTCGGATTTTTGCTAAGGGTGAAATGCGACAGACAACGCTTGGGCGGGTATTCTTTAACGAAATGTTGCCAGAAGACTTCCCATATGACAATAATGTCCAATCAAAGAAGCAGTTGAAAAAAGTGTTGGCTCAGATTTTCAATACATATGGTGCTGAAGAAACTGCCAAGATCGCTGATCGCATGAAAGGTCAAGCCTTTCGCTTTGCGACAACGGCGGCGGTTTCAACGGGTAAAGATGATTACCTCCACTTTGACGAGGTTGGTGAGTTTGTTGCCGAAGGTGACGCTCGAACGGCGTTGATTTCTGATCAATACGACCAAGGTTTGGTGACTGAAGAGGAGCGATACAATTTGACGGTGGCCAACTGGCGCGGTATTGACAGTAAGATATCTAAGTTCTTGCAAGATCAGCTGCAGCACATGGACACCAGCATCTCGGTGATGGTTAACTCTGGCGCTCGTGGTGATATCTCAAACGTTAAGCTGGCCAGTGCGATGATCGGTATCCAGGTGGATGCGGCTAACCGCGAAATTGAGCTGCCGATTCGTTCTAGCTACAAGCACGGTCTGTCCAGCCTTGAGGCCTTCGTGGCGACACGTGGTGCACGTAAGGGTCTGATCGACACCGCTTTGAAGACGGCCGACTCGGGTTACCTGACTCGCCGCTTGGTGGACGTGGCTCAAGACGTGTTTACTGTTGAAGATGAGGCTGGTGATGATGAGGGCTTCGCGATTTACCGCTCAGAGACTGAAGAGACGATGATCGACTTCTCAAACCGTTTGGCGGGTCGTTATGCTGCTGAGACGATTCCAGGTCATGTCAATAAGGATGAGCTGATCACTCGTGAAATTGCCGATTCAATCGACGCTGACGAAAGCATTCAGAGTGTTAAGATTCAGTCGGTTCTGTCGACTAATAATCTAAACGGTATTCCGCAGCGTAGCTACGGTGTTGACATGTCGACTGGTATGTTGGTGGACAAGGCTCAGCCAGTTGGTGTGATCGCTGCTCAGTCAGTCGGTGAGCCAGGTACTCAGCTGACCCTGAACACCTTCCACAGCTCTGGTGTTGGTGGTTCGGACATTACCCAAGGTTTGCCACGTGTTGAAGAATTGTTCGAGGCACGTACTCCGAAGGGTCAGGCCTACGTTGCAGAAATTGCTGGTCTAGTTGATGTTTGGGAAGATGGCAAGAAGTACATCGTCCAAGTTACCCCAGAGTCTGGCAAAGTTGAACGCTTGCCGCTGGATGGACGCACTGTCGTAGTGAAGTCTGGCTCGAGCGTTAAGGCTGGCGACGTGCTGGCAAGTGGAGAAGGTGACACTCGTCCACTGATCGCACCATTTGACGGTGTAGTTGAAGCAGCCGAGGACACTTTGGTGATCGCTGCTGAGGCTGGTGCACCAGCTCGTTACGAGATCCCAGGTACTATGCAGTTGGTTGTCAAAGCTAACGACGTTGTCGAGGCTGGTGACCGCCTGACAGCTGGTTCGTTGAATCTACATGATTTGATGCGGTTGAAGGGTGTCGAGGCAACCCAGCGATACATCATTAACGAAGTTCTGCGTATTTACGCCGCTCAGGGTCAAGACGTGGCTGATAAGCACCTGGAGGTTATCGTTCGCCAGATGTTCAGCCGTGTCCAAATTGAAGATGCGGGTGATAGCGACTTTGTGACTGGCGACATCGTCTCCAAGGCTGCGGTGGTGAATACCAACAAACAATTGGCCGCTGAGGGCAAAAACCTCATCAGCTACACTCAGTTACTGCTCGGTATCACCAAGGTGTCCATCTGGAGCGACTCGTGGCTATCTGCTGCGTCCTTCCAGGACACTACTCGCGTGCTGATCAACGCTGCCGTATCTGG
>DAIQMM010000037.1:0-6109 GCA_036788915.1 Nanosynbacter sp.
GCGTTAGCAACCATCACGGTTGACGCCCGCGACCGCTTCGCCGATGAGTTGCTGTCGCTGGCCATCAAAGCCAACGCTGATTATCAAGGTGGCTACGCCCTCTGCACACCACTCGGGCGCATCATTATTTCCCAATTGGCCGTCGAATATGCCGAAAAATACAACTGCAACGTCATCGCACACGGTGCCACCGGCAAAGGCAACGACCAAGTTCGCTTCGAAACTTACATCACCACACTCAACCCTAAACTCAAAATCTTGGCACCAGTGCGTGAGTGGAGTATGGGTCGAGAGGAAGAGCTGGCGTACGCCAAGAAACACCATATCCCTGTGCCACACACCCAGGAATCACCCTACTCAACCGATGAAAACATGTGGGGTATCACCAGTGAGGGCGGCGAGATAGAATCGCCATCGCTCAAGCCAAACTACCACGCCATCCTCAATTGGTGCTCGACCATCAAATACACACCAGACGAAGCCGAGGATATCACCATTGAATTCATCAAAGGCGTACCGGTTGCCGTCGACAACCGCCACTTTTCACTCCAGGCGCTCATCCAACACTGCAACCAACTCGGCCGCAAACATGGCGTGGGTGTATCGACCCTCATCGAAGATCGATTGGTCGGTCTGAAAGTCCGCGGTGTCTATGAAAATCCTGGCGCTGCCATCTTGATCGCCGCTCATCAAAAGCTTGAGCAATTGGTGTCAACTCGTGTTGAAAATGAACTCAAAGCCGAAATGGACAAAAAATGGGCGTATCTGACCTATGC
Organism: Nanosynbacter sp.; assembly: GCA_036788915.1. Lineage (GTDB taxonomy): Bacteria > Patescibacteriota > Saccharimonadia > Saccharimonadales > Saccharimonadaceae > Nanosynbacter. Next base: position 777 of record DAIQMM010000037.1, read on the forward strand.
AGCACAGTGGTACGAGCCAGCCATCCATCACATCAACGCCTATATTGATGATCAGAACCAAAAAGTCACTGGAACGGTGACGGTCCGCCTATATAAAGGTACCATCACCGTCGTCAGCGTGGACTCACCACATTCGTTGTTTGATATCAATCTTGCAACGTTTGATTCCAACACCGCATTCAATCAGAATTCGTCCGCCGGATTCATTGAATTATATTCATTAAGTCAGCGAACAGCTGAAGGAGCATACTCATATGGCAAATAAACTATGGCAATCAACCGCAACTGGCTCACTCCATCCATTGGTCGAGTCATACACCGTTGGCGACGATCAGATATTAGACCAGTATCTACTCGGTCACGACATCACTGCCACCAAAGCACACGCACACATGCTGGAAAAAATTGGCGTACTGACCAGCGATGAATATCAGCAGTTAGCAGCCGCCTTGGACGAGCTACTCAACGAGTGGAAAACTGGCGCCTTCACCCTCACCAGCGAGCACGAAGATGGCCACACCGCCATTGAGCTGTATTTGACAGAAAAACTCGGACCAATTGGCAAAAAGGTTCACACTGGCCGAAGCCGCAACGACCAAGCTTTGGTGATGATGCGCTTGTTCATCAAAGCAGAGCTTGCAGCAGTAGCGGGCAAATTAGAGGCAGTCGCCCAGGCCTATGCTGGCAAGATCGCTGCCATCGGCCAGACCGAAATGCCTGGCTACACCCACACCCAAAAAGCCATGCCAACCACCGTCAGTATGTGGCTTGGTTCCTACCACGATGCGTTTCATGACCTCCAGCAATTGGTGGCACACAGCATCGCTGCCATTGATCAAAATCCACTAGGTAGCGCCGCTGGTTTTGGTGTTACCCTGCCGCTTGACCGCCAGATGACGACCAGTGAACTAGGCTTCGCCAAAGTGCAGGAAAACCCAATGTACTGCGGTCTGTCGCGCGGCGTTTTTGAACTGATCGCCGTGCAAGCACTCAACCCAATCATGGTCTTTGCTGGCAAATTTGCCGAAGACATGCTACTGTTTACCTCTCAGGAGTTTAACTATTTCAAACTGCCCGTCACCATGACCACTGGTTCGTCCATCATGCCACACAAACGCAACTACGACGTCTTTGAGATCATGCGTGCCACCGCCCACGCTTATCCAAACTACGCTTTGCAACTCCAAGCTATTTCGACAGGTGCTGGTAGCGGCTATCACCGCGACTTGCAGTTGACCAAAAAAATCACCATGGACGCCTTTACGTCAGCACTCGACACGCTGGAAGTTCTGACACTCTGCGTCAGTGAGCTGGAGGCCAACACCGAACGATTAGCCGAGGCGATGACCGATGAGCTCTACACCGTTGCCAAAATCAACGAATTGGTGGAAAAAGGCGTGCCGTTCCGCGACGCTTACCAGCAGGTCAAACAGTCATTCCTAGGCGAATAATTATAGATTTTTACTGATTATCTGCCAAAGATTTGACAAACACAAGCTTTTTGTGCTATAATCAAAAGATACGTGAATTAAAACATAAAAAGGCAGAAAAATGACAGACAAAAAAGATCTGGTGTGTATACCACGCGAAATTGAACTCCAAGCTGCAATGTTCCGTTTGGGTAATATTAACGAGGAAATTCAAAAAGGCTATGAAATCCTCAAAAAATATCATAAGACAGTAACAATTTTCGGTTCGGCACGGACATCGCCCGACAGTCCGTATTACCAAGCAGCTCGCGAAACAGCAGAGCGGTTAGCAGCCAGCGGTTACGCCATCGTTTCTGGTGGCGGCCACGGCATCATGGGTGCCGCCAACGAAGGTGCGAATATTGCTGTACAAAAAGGAGCAAGGAAGGCTGGCGGCGAATCAATCGCTTTCAATATCAAGCTGCCACACGAGCAAGATCTGAACGAGTACGCCACTGAGTCATTTGAGTTTCAGCATTTTGCACCACGAAAAATCATCATGACAATGTTTGCTGATGCCTACATATTCTTCCCTGGTGGCTTCGGCACGCTGGACGAATTAGCGGAGATATTGACACTTATTCAAACCCGAAAAGCCAACAAAGCACCAGTTATTTTGTATGACAGAAAGTTCTGGGGTGAATTGGACGATTTCTTCCGTAGCTGTATGCTAAAAGAAGCCGCCATCTCCGAAGAAGACTTAAATATTTACTCGATCACCGACAGCGTTGACGAGGTCATCGCACTAGCAACCGCCAACAAAACTTACTGCGACCACTAATCTCGCTCAATCCAGCAAATACCACCGTCGCATACAACTCGCTCGACCGTAGCGTTATGCGTGCGAGCATGATTCTTGTAACGGCGTGTGATTTCGTAGCCCAAACCCTTCTTGCCGTGCGTCGTCTGATGTTTGCCAAATGGCAGCTGGTGATGATAATTCTCAACGATATCAACTGGATGGAATGAAATAATCTGCCCGTCAAACTCAGCCAACACCCAATCACTGGCCTTGAAACAGGCCGTTTCCTCGACGCGAGGAGCGACCGCCATCAACGCCCGATACACTTCTTCGCCTGTCGTATCACGCGGATCAAGCCCCAATGCCCGCAGAATACTGTGGGCACGTGCTAAAACATCAGCCAACAACCTCACATCACTGTCATCCTGCGTCATTCGCTGCAAATCTATTAACGCCCGCTGCTGCCGATTTTCACCCCCGAGTAGTCTATTCAAATGGCTTGACATCATACCTCCTTTTCTTGCAATGGCATCGGTCTCAACGCCACGCCTTGATTCAAAATACCCGTTTTTGCACCGATATGCTGCACGACAGAGCTGGCATTAGCGCTGGCAAATATCACTGCATCTTTCAGACTTTTTCCCTCAGCCCAAGCACTCAAAAATCCCGCAGCAAAAGCATCACCAGCACCCGTTCTGTCAAGCGAAGGCCGATGGTCATACATCGCTGCCCTTACAATCGTCTTACCGTCGCTGGCAATTGAGCCATTCACGCCATCTGTCACTATCACCACTGGTGCCAGCAATAATCCATTCCTCACCAGCGTCTCCAAATCATCGCCAGGAACCAACTGCTGCATCTCTTGTTTATTTAGAGTCAAAACCGTAACGTCTTGCAGCAGCCCGCGTAACTTCTCTTTCTGAGCCAGCTCCTTTTTGCCAGGATTAAAACAAATCTTAATGCCACGCTCTGTTGCTTGACGGAATAATTTATCAAGAATAGACATCTGTCCTGATAAAGTTGACACATACAACCAATCTGCTTCAACACCTTCCAGAGAGAAGTCCGCCGAATGATAATGCGTCGACGCACCACGATACGTTAAAATTGTCCGCTCTCCGTTTGGAGCTAATAATAGTACTGAGTAGCCCGTATTATAGTTATCAGAAAACTTAACCAGCCGCGTATCAATCCCCTCTTTATCCAGATCATCAAGAACCGACTGCCCAGCTGGATCATGACCAAGCACCCCCATAAAACAAACTTCATGCCCCTGCCTGGCAAATGTTACTGCCGCATTCGTCGCACCACCGCCAGTCGAAAAATGAATCTGATTCACGTCAGCCTTCGCACCCAACTCCAAACGAGCAAAACAATGTTCTGGACTTTCACAAACTGGCCGCAAGGCAGCAGATTGGCTTAAGAAAACGTCTTGCACACCCGCACCAACAGTTACGATTCGTGCCATCTAGACGACCGCCTTTCCCGCACTGCCAAATGCCCGTATTTTATCCTCAACCACCTGCTGAACCGCCTCGTAAACTGGCGGCATCAACTTGACGATGGCGTACTCATTCGGATTTTCACGCAAGGTTTTTTCCAGAGTAGTGCGGAAAGCGTAACGCATATCAGAATTGATATTAATCTTAGAAACGCCAATCTTTACCGCTTCCTCAAAGTAATGCAGCGGTGTACCCGACCCGCCGTGGAGCGAAATCTGACAGTGTAGCACCTCGCGAATATGGGACAACAACTCCAAATCTAACACTTTCGGCACTGGATATTTACCGTGCAGATTACCCACTGCCGCCGCAAAAGTGTCAATCCCCGTCGCCTCGACGAACGCTCGGGCGCCGTCTGGCGTGGAGAAAGTTTTCTTGATTTCTTCATAATCAATAGCTTCGGCGTGAACATTGGAACTGCCGCCAAAATAGTGTGGCTCGGACTCCACCAAAGCACCAGTAAACTTGGCGTACTCGACGACTTCGCGGGTTTTAGTGATGATTTCCTCGTCGGAAGCGTCGTGATTTGCCTGAGAAATGTCGATGTGCACAAACTCATAGCCCGCGTCAATGGCCCTTTTACAGCCCTCGACTGTCGGTCCATGATCAAGGTTTAAGTACATCTCGATGCCATACTCAGACTTGTAGTTATCCACCAAATCACGCACGTTTTCCAAGCCCATAGCCTTCACCTCGGCGTCCGACACTTCAACCAACACTGGCGACTGGAGTTTCTGTGCTGCCCGTGCCACAGCAATTAGCGTTTCTTGATTATCAATATTAAACGCTCCAACCGCAAAGTGTTGTACCCGTGTCCGCTGCATCAAATGGCGTGCCAGCGTGGTATTACGCCGAATGTCAGAAATTGTCAGTCCCATATGCCCCCTTTTTCTACTGATTTTTAGTATAAGCGGTTTTTGGCATTTTTGCAAGAAAAAGTAAGGCTTTTTACAGAGAAGGCGAGCGTTTGGGCTACTGTTTAGTATTGACATTTTTGGCTCAGTATGATATATATCAGCTTTTGCTCAAGGCTTTGTCTAAGGGCAGAAGTCGCCCTTTAGCTTTGAGCTCACCTTGAGAGGGGGTGAGAAAAATGGGTTACGGCATGGACCGAGGATATTCGATCGGGGGCCTTATGGGCTTCATCATCGGCATAAGCCTCGGCATCGGTGTGGTACTCCACAAGATCTGTGGAGTATCAGACACGATGGCCGCTGTCATATCAGCAGCCATTGGAATCCTGGGTGTATCCCTAGCGTACATCCTGTGCATGCGGGAATTCCGCAAGCAGGATGAGCAGTGAGGAGCAACGGGCGTTAACCGCCCGCTCGAAAATAGCCCGCTGAAAATTGGTTCAACCTGGTTCGAGACGCAGATTTTGCATCTCCTGGGTTGAAACACCCAGTTCCAGCTTGAGCACGTTTTCGGCGGGCTATTTTCATGTCTTGCAATAATTTGCTGCAATCTAGATTTTATTGTATAATAGTATTTGACCTATTATACATTATATTTTATCTATATATTTGTGCTTTTACAAAAATAGTTGTATAGTCTCAATTGACACGTTTGGCTTTTCGTGTAATAGATTACGCTCGCCTTCTCGAAGTTTCACGCTAACGC
>DAIQMM010000038.1:0-6090 GCA_036788915.1 Nanosynbacter sp.
GCGTTAGCCACAACAAAACCACCACTCAAACTCCTACAAGCGCAAGCTCAAAAATCACCTTTCAAAAAGGGTGAAAAGTGTTTTTTGCCTATGGCAGCAATTAAGAAATGCAAACTAAAAAATCACCCAGAGGGCGACATTTGAGCTTTCATTGAAATGGTGCCGGAAGTAGGACTCGAACCTACGAAGCCTTACGGCGGGAGATTTACAGTCTCCTGTGATTGCCACTACACGATTCCGGCAAATGGAGCCGCTTTTCGGATTCGAACCGAAGACCTACGGTTTACAAAACCGTCGCTCTAACCAACTGAGCTAAAGCGGCACTTGTTTTATTCTAGCAAATTGATTGAGTTGTGGCAAGGGATAGATTAGGGGGTATTAAACATTTTTTCACTCCAAAAAGCATTTACAAACAGCAGTCCGTCATGTTATAATCATCCAAGATGCTTTATAAAATCTAACGAGTAAAAGAGATGGCAAGGAAGAATACGAAACGAAAGTTAATTGGTTTGGTGAGCAGCTTGAGCAATCATCGAACATACTACACCACAGTGAACAGTCAGAACAGGACGACAAAAGGTCAGGGAAAACTCGTCTTGAGGAAGTATGACCCAATCGCTCGACAGCACGCAACCTACACCGAGACCAAGAAGAACCTTGGACGTAACGAAGTAAAGGCACGTAAGAGCTAATCAGTCGCCAGTCTAAACACAACTCCTCTCGTAAAAAGAGGAGTTTTTTGTATTACAAATTATTTTGAGACAGTCGCCAACGCATATCACGAATCACATTCATGTACTGTAAAAAGGCATCATACGGCGATTCGTACGGGCTGAAATAGGCATGAACATCACCGTCGGTGAACCACTTTGTACACATATAGTAAAAATGATCTGACATTTGTAATCTTCGCCAGTCGCGTATCAATTCGTCATTACCACTCGCCAGAACATCACGCTCTAGTCCATAAATATAACGCAGAGCTTCAGACTGAAGCCTATTACCGTTCCAGGCTGTTAAATCACGCTCACTGTCCGCCCAAGTTACTGGCGACGGCATACTTAATTCGCCAACTGGACGATTGTTAGCGATAGCTTCGCTGACAGTGTAAAACTTATGGTCCGAATCAGCCAGCCACTGCTCGACGAACTTTTCAAAGAACTGGAAAATACCCGTTTCTCGCCACTGATGCTCGCCAAAAGTCTCATAATCCATAAACAAATTGACCAACGGTGCTTCATCGGCAGCTGAACTTACCCAATCTGTAAAAGTCTCAGCCGACAGCGGCCAATTAGACCATTTGTGGTCACTAAAACGAAAGGCAATATCATCACTCAAGCGGTAATTCTTTAACAATAAACCTATCCGCTCCGTACCGACTGAGCGATAGACGTAATTTGGACTACGCCAACCAAGAACAGGATCCCAGCCCTCCGCCAACACCCCATTAAAGCCGTGATTTTCCGCCCACTGAGCCAAATTGTCATTATACGCCAATTCGGTGTTCGCCAGAACTCGTGGTCGCACTCCAAAGAGCTGCTCAATTTTCTGCTGATGCAAAGATATCTGCCGTTCAAACTCGCTGGGTGAATAGAAAAAGGCAAGGCTATGGTGATACGGGCTAGACAAAATCTCCACACGCCCAGTCGCCACTAATCGCTGGAAACTCTCAATGACATCAGGGGCGTACTGCTCAGCTTGCTCCAGAAAAGAACCACTTAAACTGAGTGAGAGCTTAAAGTCGGCGTGATGCTGTAACATTTTTTCCAGCAAAGCATTCATCGGTCGATAAGACTTGTTGGCGACCTTTCGAAAAATCTTCTCATTGTCCTGAGCGGGATTGTGTCCGCCAGAGAAATAATCATGCTGATGTGCCACGTCAAAAATACTGTACTGCCGAATTCGCCACGGCTGATGCACGTGTAAGTATAAAGTTATGCCACATTTACTCATATGATACGCTCCTGTTTAACTGAGGCTTTATAAAGTTGCATACATTTTTTGGCGGCATCATGCCACGAAATCTTGGCATATTCCTGCTTAACATTTTCCTTGAGAGAACGCTGCAGGGCGGGCGATGTCGCAATATTAACAATTTCATCCGCCAAGAGATCAGTATCCCAATAGTCAAAGCGTAGAATATTATTCAGAACCTCGCCCACGCCAGACTGGCGACTAATTAGTAGAGCGGTGTCGTGATGTGCCGCCTCCAACGCAGTAAGCCCAAACGGCTCTGACACGGAACTCATCACAAAAGCGTCGATCAGGTGATACGCGTCACGCCACTGTTTTCCTCTCACGAACCCAGTAAATATTACCTTATCGCTGATGCCTAGCTGTGCCGCTTGCATAATCAACTCATCGCGCTGCTCACCGTCCCCTGACAACAAAAAGACGATCTTATCATGCTTACTTAACGCCTTGGCTGCTGCTCGTATAAAATAGGTCAAACCTTTCTGCACCGTCAGTCGCGTCAACGCACCGATGACCGTGTAGCCGTCTTTTTTCAGATCTTCAAGATATTTGTAAGTACTCATGTCGTAATCATGCGGCGGCAAATCATCAAGGTCGATCGCATTATACACAACTTCAATTTTCTCTGGCGGAATATGATAATTAGCGACGATAATATCTTTTGTAATCTGGCTCACCGCGATAATCCGATCCGCCATCATCAAGCCTTGCTGCTCAATTTCATGCACCAACGGATTGCCAGAATACTCGCCAGAACGGTCAAACTCGGTAGCGTGAACGTGAACGATTAGCGGCACATCACAGCACTCTTTTGCGATAACTCCAGCTTCCATCGTTAGCCAATCGTGGGCATGAATTACATCGGGCTGATGCTGCTTAACAAATTGCCGAACAAACTTGCCATAACGACGCTGCACCGCCCGCATCGGCGACAAACCATGTTCATCTGCAGCGTTGTCGCGGTCTTCTTGCGTGCCATTATTATAAGCCCCCAGATCATGATAATTTGGCGGCAATGGTGTCGCTGCATGAATATTCATGTAGTTAATATTAGGATGCTCGGCGGAATAGGGGACAACAAAATCAATGTCAACACCCTGAGCTGCGAGTGCCTTCGACATCTGATAGCAAGCCACTCCAAGACCGCCACTATTGTGCGGCGGCAGCTCCCACCCAAGCATTAGTATTCTCATCTCTGTTTTATTGTACGACGCTGCTTATGTTTTTTCAATATAAAACGGCAAGAATTATTTTATAAAAAACACTTATTTGATATAATGATGTTTACAGATTATTAATCTGTGGATGAAGGGGCATAGTTCATCGGCTAGAATAGCGGTCTCCAAAACCGCAGAGGTAGGTTCGATTCCTACTGCCCCTGCCAATTGATGTCTATTTCAAAACCTCATTTGCGGGGTTTTTGTTTTTTTCGCAAGTAATACCAAAAGTGACAAAATGTGAAAAACCTGCTACAATTTACTCATATGAAACCGTTACAACCGTCATCGCCCCACATCATCGCCCTGGTCGGCGCACCTGGATCTGGAAAAAGCCAATTCGCTCAGGAGTTTGCTGGAATGTTCGGTGCACCGCTGATTGACGCGTCACGCTTTGAAGAGCTAACCGACGACACAAAAAAGATTTCTGAGATAACACTAGATTTATTGGACGAGTTTTTGAAAACCAAGCAAACCGTTATTCTTGACGGAGCGTCAGATCAACGAGTAACCCGAATGAAATTGAGCAGACTAGCCAAAGAGCGTGGCTATAAATTATTGCTCATATGGGTGCAGACTGACCTTGCAACCACGAAAAATCGCTGGATAAAGCAACGTGGCGGAGACGAGGCGGCATTTGAGCGACGACTGAAGCAATTTTCCGCACCACACAGCAGCGAATCCTATATCGTCATCAGCGGTCGGCACACCTTCAGCACTCAAGCACGTGCTGTCTTAAAAAAGTTAAGCTCACCACGACCAGAAACACAGCGACTAGTTACGCCAAATCGTATTCGAATAGGCTAAAATATGCCAATCATTACCGATTCTGAGTTCGGAGAAATTGTCGTCAGAAGGCAATCGCTGGCAAAAAGCGTTACCGCTCGCGTCGCCCCAGATGGCAGGCTGCGTATTACTTTGCCACCGTCAATGCCGATGCTCGCCGCCAAAACACTGTTAGTTTCGTCTCGGTCGCAGATTCGCCAATTGCTAAAAAAACACTGCTCGCAATTTTTATATACCAACAATCAGCAAATCGGTAAAAGCCATAATCTACTTATTCAGCGAACCAGTACTGCATCATCTGTCAAAATTACTGGCACGCACATTATCGCAATGATCAATCAAAAAGAAGATATTGCCGAACCAAAAAATCAGCAGCTAATTCGCGAGAAAATCATCGCCGCTCTACGCAAAGAAGCAAAAAGTTATCTACCACGACGGCTAACATTCCTGGCTGACTCACACGGCTTTCATTTTACAAAAAGTAAAATAACCCACGCCTCCAGTCGCTGGGGCAGCTGCTCGTCCAAAGGAACCGTCAGCTTGAATATCGGATTGATGAACCTGCCATTTGAACTTATTGATTATGTGATTATCCATGAACTTTGCCACACCAGGCACATGAATCACTCGGCGGCGTTTTGGCGTGAAGTGGCGAAAATTGATCAAGATTATCAAGCTCACGTCGCAGCTCTCAAAAACTATTCGCCGCATTTATAAAAATATTTATCATCATTCTGCTTGTGCTATACTGATGATATGACCGACACATTGATCATTGTCATAGTCTTACTTAGTATTATTTTTGGAGCTTTAACTCTTGTCTTGTACCGTTTGTGGTGGCGACTAAACACCACAGACACTCAAGCCGCCGCTCGCGAACGTGCAGAAAAATACAAAGTGGCGACACTCATCAACACCATCACCGATGCCATTATCAGCATGGATAGCCACGGCATTATCTCCACTTACAACGCAGCAGCCTTGGATTTGATCGATACGAACGAGGCGATTGACGGCAAACATGTAGGCGAAGTGTTATCACTGGAAGATGCCGACGGTGCATCTATCGACGTATTTAAAGAGCTAACGAAATCGATATCTATTCGCCTGCGTGACGACATAATTATGCCAATTGACGGCAACGACAAGCTCCGCCTGGAAGTAACTTTCGCACCCGTGCAAGGTGGCGACACGATAACCCCAAGCGGCTACGTGCTTATTTTACGCGACATCACCAAAGCCAAAAACCTGGAAGAAGAACGTGACGAGTTCATTAGCGTGGTCAGTCATGAATTAAGAACCCCGATCACGATCGCCGAAGGGTCATTAAGCAACGCCCAATTATTAATCGAGCGTAACCTGAAAGAAAAAATCCCCGAGGCGGTCGAAGAAGCCCACCGACAGGTCATATTCCTTGCAAAAATGGTCAACGACCTCAGCACCTTGTCACGAGCAGAAAGAGGAGTGGGGGGCGACACAGAGCTGATTGATGTTGCAGAATTGGCAGTACAACTACATTCCGAGTATGAGCCGCAAGCTCGCCAAAAAGGCCTGGCGTTCAACATAGACACTTGCGGAAAATTAGGCTCGGTGGACGCATCGCGATTATATCTACAAGAATTGCTACAAAACCTCATCACCAACGCCATTAAATACACCCCAAAAGGCTCAGTTACCTTGTCGATCAAAAAAGATGCCAAAGGCATAATTCACTTTAAGGTGAAAGATACTGGTATCGGCATCAGTAAAACCGACATCGCCAAGATATTTGATAGGTTTTACCGTGCCGAGGATTACCGAACTCGCGAGACCAGCGGCACTGGACTTGGACTTTATGTATCCATGAAGTTGGCTAAAAAACTGGGATGTAAAATTGAGGTAGACAGCCGCCTCAACCACGGGTCAACATTCAGCTTTTCTCTAAAATCGGCGAAATGATTGCTATTTTTTTCAGCGTACGCTACAATAGTATTGACAGTCTGTGAGAAACAGACTTTTTAATTTGGGAGAAACTATGGCACAGAAGGGTAATTCCAGCAAAACCACAGTGCGGCGTATCAAAGCAACTGACGATACACCGGTAAAAAACAAAAAGGCCGTAGAGTGCTAACGC
>DAIQMM010000039.1:0-5921 GCA_036788915.1 Nanosynbacter sp.
CGGGGTGACTGGATTTGAACCAGCGACCTCACCGTCCCGAACGGTGCGCGCTACCGAGCTGCGCCACACCCCGACGCTAGGGGTAAGTATACGCCTGTCGCCGCTGTTTGTCTACTGGAATGATCATGTTGTTTCGTGGTAAAATAGTCGCTGAGTTTAATGTATTTCGTGTTAGGAAATGGTGGATAATGAAGCATATTTTGAGAATCTTTCGAACATATTGGCTGGCCGTCGTGTTGTTGGTGTTGTTTGTTTATGGCGCTGTCTTGGCGAATTTGTGGTTGCCTGATAAGATGGCGGACATCGTGAATAATGGTATCGTCAAGGAAGACGTGGCGGCGATTTGGTCTAGCGGCTGGCAGATGATTGCGGTAACTGCGGCGGGCGGTGCAGCTTCTGTGGTGGCGGCATTTTTGGCGGTAAAAATTGCCACAGGCTTGGCCCGACAGCTTCGCGAAGAAGTATTCGTGCGTATCGAAAGTTTCGCTCCAGCTGATTTTAATAATTTTTCGACGGCATCGCTGATTACCCGTTCGACGAATGACGTGCAGCAGATTCAGACGACTGTGGTGATGATTTTGCGGATTGCTTTGATGGCACCGTTGATGGCAATTGGAGGATTGCAGAAGGCATTGCAAAATGCTCCAAGTCTCAGTTGGGTGATTGCCATGGCGGTGGCTATTTTGTTGACTGTCGTGGTGGCGTTGTTTGTTGTAGCCATACCTCAGTTTAAGAAATTGCAAAATCTGGTTGATAAATTGAATCTAGTTACGCGTGAGAATCTGACTGGACTGCGTGTCGTGCGAGCTTTTCGTAATGAAAAAATTGAACAGAAGAAGTTTCAGCAGGCAAATATAGAGATAAATAAGACGAATATTTATATCAATCGGCTAATGATGTTGCTTGAGCCAGTGATGACCTTGGTGATGAATATGGCCAGTGTCGCGATCGTGTGGTTTGGGGCTCAGCTGATTAGTGCTGGCGATTTAGAGATTGGTAATATGATGGCGTTCTTGCAGTACGCTATGCAGGTGATAATGGCATTTTTGATGATTTCAATCGTATTTATTATGGCACCTCGTGCAGCAGTTTCGATCAAGCGAATTGGTGAAGTGCTAGATAAGCAGCCATCGATTGTTAATCCAGCTAATCCACAAAAACCCGATAAAAATGGTCGCGGCAAGATTGAGTTTAAGAACATTACTTTCCATTATCCAGACGCTGATGCTCCAGTTTTGACGGATATTTCTTTCACGGCCGAGCCTGGTCAGACGACAGCGTTTATCGGCAGTACGGGTTCTGGTAAGTCGACCCTCATCAATTTAATTCCGCGTTTTTATGATGCGTCGGTCGGTCAGATTTTGATCGATGGAGTTGATGTTCGTAAGATGGCGTTGGAAGATTTGTATGGATTGCTTGGCTATGTGCCACAAAAGGGTGTGCTGTTTAGTGGCAGTATTGCTGCAAATATCCGCTATGGCAATAAAAAAGCAAGCGACGAAAGTGTGCGGCGGGCGGCGAAAATTGCACAGGCGGCTGACTTTATTGAGGCTTTTGATGATGGTTTTGACATGTCAATCGCACAGGGCGGCAGCAATGTTTCTGGCGGTCAGCGGCAGCGGCTATCGATTGCTCGGGCGATTGCCGTCGAGCCACAGATTTATATTTTTGACGATTCATTTTCCGCACTTGATGTAAAAACTGATGCTACCTTGCGATCTGCCTTGTCGACTGAGACGAAGGACAAGACTGTTCTGGTGGTAGCACAAAGAATTAATACGATTATGAATGCTGATAAAATTATCGTGCTTGATGAGGGTAAAATCGTTGGTCAAGGAACGCATAAGCAGCTGATAAAGCAGTGTTCGGTATATAAAGAGATTGCCGCCTCGCAACTGTCTGATGATGACTTGAAAAAAATGACGACTTGTCCAACTGGGGAGGTGGCGTAATGGTAAAGCAGAGCATGAAAAAACGCGAGCGAGTCAATGTCGGCGGTGGACATATGGGGCAGATGGGTCCTGGCGAGAAAGCGAAGGATTTTTGGCCAGCCGTCAAAAAACTTGTCCGCTACATGTTTGCGTTTCGCTGGCATGTTTTGGTGGTGATGTTGTTTGCGATTGGCAGCACGGTGTTTGCAATTGCCAGTCCGAAACTGCTCGGTAATGCTACGAACCAAATCGTTGACGATTATGTTGCCGTGAAGGCTTACGACATGTTGAAGAGTAAGTTGCCGTCGGGCATTACCTTGCCTGCGGGAACAGCTGGCGAGACTTTATTGGCACAGTCCCCGAATCGGGCGGAAATAGAGCAGATGATTCCGTCTAGTCAACTTGAAAAAATTCGCAAACTGGACATTACAGAGCGACCGCAATTTCATTTTGAGGCAATCTGGCAAATTGTTGCGTGGCTGCTTGGTCTGTATGTTTTGAGTGCGTTGTTGCGTTATGTGCAAACTTGGATTATGACATCAGTAACTCAGAGCGTTACCTTTCGAATGCGTCGTGAGCTTTCGGAAAAGATTAATCGATTGCCACTGAGTTATTTTGATAAGCAAACTTATGGTGAGGTGCTTAGCCGAGTAACTAATGATGTAGATACGGTCGGGCAAACATTGAATCAAAGCATCTCCCAGGTTGTGTCTTCGGCAGTGATGTTGATCGGCATTTTGGTGATGATGTTTTCGATTAGCTGGCAGATGACGATAGTGGCTCTTATGGTTTTGCTGTTAAGCAGTGTCTTTATCGTTACGATCATGAAATTGTCCCAGAAGCATTTTCTTCGTCAGCAAAAAGAACTTGGCAAATTGAACGGTCATATTGAAGAAATGTATGCTGGTCATCAAGTCATGCGTGTGTTCAATGGTAAGAAGCGGTCAATTGAGAAGTTTTCACGGATTAATCAGCGTTTGTATCGCAGTGCCTGGAAGTCTCAGTTTCTGTCGGGCCTAATGTTTCCAGTCATGTCGCTGGTCGGTAATATCGGCTACGTTGGAGTGGCGGTTCTTGGTGGTTGGCTGGTAATTAAGGGCAGGCTGAAGATCGGTGATATTCAAGCCTTTATTCAATACATGCAGCAGTTTAATCAACCACTTTCGCAAGTTGCTAATATTGCTAATGTTTTACAGTCAACGGCAGCGGCGGCTGAACGGGTCTTTGAGTTTCTGGACGAGCAGGAGGAGTCGGCTGAGCGTGGCAAGCGGATTAAAGTGTCGTCTGTTAAGGGTGAGGTTGTATTCAAAGATGTGGTCTTCGGGTATAGTCCTGATAAGCCTGTCATTAAGGGTTTGTCGGCCCGCGTTGCACCAGGTCAGCGGGTGGCGATTGTTGGTCCGACTGGAGCTGGGAAGACGACATTGGTTAATTTGTTGATGCGATTTTACGAGATTGATGGCGGCTCAATTACAATTGACGGGGTTGATATTCGAGACATGAAGCGTAGCGACGTAAGAAAAATGTTCAGCATGGTGTTGCAGGACACGTGGCTATTTAACGGCACGATTCGCGACAATTTATTATACGGCAACCCAAAGGCGAGCGAAGAGGAGATGATTGCGGTAGCCAAAGAAGCTCATGTCGATCATTTTGTTAGGTCGTTGCCGGGTGGTTATGATATGGTGCTTGGTGAAGCTGCGGAAAACATATCACAGGGTGAGCGGCAGCTATTGACGATTGCTCGGGCGATGTTGGCTCAAACTCCAATTTTGATCCTCGACGAAGCAACGAGTTCGGTCGACACACGTACTGAAGTACTTATTCAAAAGGCGATGGATAAATTGATGCAGGGCAAAACTAGTTTCGTCATCGCCCACCGATTAAGTACGATCCGTGATGCCGACTTAATCTTGGTGGTGCGTGACGGTAATATTGTTGAACAAGGTGCTCACGACGAATTATTAAAGCAAAAAGGCTTTTACGCTGAACTGTACAACAGCCAATTTAATGAATAATATGAAAACCGACGACATTCTTAAAAGCTATCCAATTATCTCTGACCAGGTTGATATTAAGGAATTGACCGTGCTGCTTCGGGAGCTCGAGGCGGTGCTGCGTAGTGGCGGTAGAGGAAGCGTCGTTGAGTTTGGTTGTTATGTTGGTACGACTAGTCTATTTGTTCGCCGACTGCTGGATGCGTATAATTTTGCTGGCGAGTTTCATGTTTATGATTCGTTTGCTGGATTGCCAGAAAAAACATCTCAAGATAATAGTGCGGTTGGTGAGCAATTTAAAGCTGGCGAGCTGCTGGCACCGCGTAAAAACTTTATTAATAATTTCAAAAAGGCTGGCTTAAGAACACCAACCATTCACAAGGCTTGGTTTTCTGATTTGACGCCTGAAGATATGCCAGAAAATATTATGTTTGCTTTTTTTGACGGTGATTTTTATGAGTCTATAGCTGATTCGTTTCGCGTTTGCGAAGATAAGTTTGGCGAGGGTGCGGTTGTCGTTATTGATGATTATGCGACTGAGGCTCTTCCGGGTGCTCAGCGAGCGGTTGATGATTGGTGTCGACGGCGTGGTCGTGGCATTGACCGCGTTGAAGCGAGCTTGGCAATTATTCGGCTTTGAGCTGGTGTTTTTCGGCTGTATTGCTAGTGTATTAAAACGTGGTACAATGGAAGCACTAGCAATATAAACAGGGGGTTGTGTGGTGGATCAGCCAATTCATATCACATCAGAAATAGGAAAACTTAAAACTGTCTTGTTGCATCGGCCAGGGGCGGAGCTTGAAAACTTAACGCCAGATTATTTGACCGATCTTCTTTTTGACGACATTCCGTATTTGGAAGCTGCCCAAAAAGAACACGACATGTTCGCTGAAGTGCTGCGTAGTCGTGGCGTTGAGGTATTATATCTTGATCAATTAGTAACCGAAGCTCTGTCGACCGAGCAACTACGCGAGCGTTTTGTTGACGACATGTTGTCGGCTTCAAAGCAGGATTCTCGCCGGGTTACTCAGATTTTGCGTTCATTCTTGCTTGATCTGCCGACACACGCGATGGTTAGAAAGATCATGGCTGGTGTCCGTAAAGATGAAATTACTTTGCCGCCAGAACATCATCGTCAATTGCACGACATGGTTGAGAAAGATCACTATCCATTCTATCTTGACCCAATGCCAAACCTATACTTTACGCGCGACCCAGCTGCTGCCATCGGTCAAGGTTTGACGATTAACAAGATGCACTGGCCAGCTCGCCGCCGTGAATCGCTGTTTATGCGTTACGTCATCGATCATCATCCACGGTTTGCTGGTAAAAATGTGCCAGTTTGGTATGATCGTCATGAGAAATATTCAATCGAGGGCGGTGATGAGTTGGTTTTGAGCCGAGAGGTGATGGCAATCGGTATCAGCGAGCGTACTTCTGCTGAAGCTATTGAAAAAATGGCAACCAAATTGTTCGCTGGTTCTAATTTCAAGAAGGTTATCGCCATGGAGATTCCAAAGTCACACGCCTTCATGCATCTGGACACGGTGTTTACTATGATCGATCATGATAAGTTTACCATTCATCCAGAAATTCGTGATCACGGTGGCAAGATTAACTGCTTCATCCTGGAGAAGGTTGAGGGTCAGCCGTTCCCACGGATTACTCGCGAAACTGACTTGGAGCATGTACTGCGAGTTGCTTTGGGCTTGCCGTCGGTAACTCTGATCGAGTGTGGTGGCGGTGATCGGATTGCTGCCGCTCGTGAGCAGTGGAATGACGGCTCCAACACTTTGGCAATTGCTCCAGGTGTGGTGGTTACTTACGACCGCAACTACGTCACCAACCGAAAGCTGCGTGATGCTGGTGTTGAAGTGATTGAAATTAACGGGTCAGAGCTTGGCCGTGGTCGCGGCGGTCCTCGTTGTATGAGTATGCCGCTGGTTCGGGAGGACGTGTAGATGGCGTTGAGTTTGAAAGGCCGGGCTAACGC
>DAIQMM010000040.1:0-5819 GCA_036788915.1 Nanosynbacter sp.
GCGTTAGCAAGAAGAAGCTCCAGCAGAAGAGCCAGCAGAAGAATCCGCTGAATAATCATTTGAGCTATTTGAAATCGCCTCGTTTTGGGGCGATTTTATTTTGTGCTATAATTAACAGATATGAAAGCTCAAGATATCCGCAAAAAATACCTCGATTTTTATAAGAGCAACGGCCACGCTGTTGTCAGTCGAGCGCCGCTGGTGCTGCACAATGACCCAACCACGCTATTTACTGGTTCTGGTATGCAGCCGATGATTAGTTATTTGTTGGGTGAAGCCAAGCATCCTGAGGGTAATCGTATCGTCGACAGTCAGACATGTTTGCGCGCCCAAGATATCGATGACATTGGCGACAACCGTCACACGACCTTTTTTGAGATGCTCGGTAACTGGAGTTTGGGTGATTATTTCAAAAAAGAGCAGATCAATTGGATGTGGCGATTCCTGTCCGAAGAGGTTGGGCTGGACATGAACCGCGTTTATGTCACCTGTTATATCGGTGATGAGTGCTATAATATCCCGAAAGACACTGAGGCGGCGGAAATTTGGGCGGAGCTATACGAAAAAGCAGGCTTGAGTAACGGCCAAGCTGATATCGGTTCAGAAGAAGCTGGCTATGCACGCGGTATTAAACCAGGTGAGCGGATTTTTTACTATGATGGCAGCAAGAACTGGTGGAGCCGCAATGGTGGACCAGAGAGTACTCCCGTGGGCGATCCGTGCGGACCAGATAGTGAGATGTTTTACGAGTTCGATTTCATCGAGCATGATCCAAAATTTGGTGAACATTGCCATCCGAACTGCGACTGTGGACGCTTTATGGAAATTGGCAATAATGTCTTTATGGCCTATAAAAAGGTGGCTGATGGTGTGTTTGAACCATTAGAAAAGCCAAATATTGACCACGGTTCAGGTCTGGAGCGCATCGCGGCAGCGGCCATCGATGATCCAGATGTTTTCAAGATTAGCTTGATGTGGCCGATCATTGAGAAGCTACAGAACTTGAGTGGCAAGAAATACGAAGAGCATACTGAGGCTATGCGAGTGATCGCTGACCATTTGCGAGCGGCGACGTTTCTGGCGGTTGACGGCTGTGTGCCGAGCAACAAAGAGCAAGGCTATGTGATGCGCCGCTTGTTGCGACGAGCGATTCGTTTTGCACACGAATTGGGTATTCAAGATGCGTTTTTCGAGGAAATTGTGCCAGTCATCGCTGATTTGTATATTCAAGATTTTCCAGAGGTGGCTGAGCAGCGCGATAAGATTATTATCACGCTGATGAAAGAGGAAAAAGCCTTTGCTCGTACGTTACTTAAGGGCACAAAGCACTTGTTGAGCTTTATTGCTGACGGATTGACGGGTCAAGAAATCTTCACCATGCACGACACCTACGGTTTTCCGTATGAGCTGAGTGTGGAGATTGCCAAGCGTCATCATATTCAGCTCGCGGCAGATTGGAAGGCAGAATTTGATGCCTGTATGGCGGAGCAGCGTAAGCGTTCTCAAACTGCTGCTAAAGGCACATTCAAAGGTGGGCTGGAGGGTCAGACCATGGCGCACCGCCGTTTGCACACGGCGAATCATCTGATGTACGCAGCACTGAGGCGAGTGTTGGGCGACCACGTTATGCAACGCGGCAGTAATATCACTACTGAGCGTCTGCGGTTTGATTTTAATAATGATGCCAAGGTTACGCGTGAGCAATTGGACGAAGTTGAGAGACTAGTTAACGCTTGGATCGACGCGGATTTGCCTGTTAGTTATACCGAATATCCAACCGATGAAGCTTTTAAAATGGGCGCGGTTGGTGCCTTTGGCGACCGCTACGGTGATACAGTCAAAGTTTATCAGATGGGAGAGGGTGACCAGCGAGCCAGCTTCGAGATTTGCGGTGGTCCGCACGTTGATCATACTGGTCAATTGGCTCAGGATGATGATGGTACGCCGAACGGCAAACGATTTAAGATAATCAAAGAAGAATCCAGCTCCGCTGGCGTGCGGCGTGTTAAAGCAGTTTTAAGCTAACAATTAAGGCGATCCCTGTTTTACATTTATGAAATAAATAGACTATAAAGTCAATGATTGTCTCAAAATCACAAGCGTTATATAATAAAAAATACATGGCATTGAAAGATATATTGAAGAAGTCTGAAAAAGAGAACCGCGAGCTGTTGGTGGCACTGGATGTTGGAACAGAGGTGGTGAAGGCGTTGATCGCTGAAGTGAAAGACGACACTTTGGAGATTATCGGTGTTGGTCGTAAGCAGCAAGAAATGGGCGACATGCATATGGGTGCGATTGCTGATATCGCTGGGGTTGTTGCCAACTGCGAGGCTGCTTTATCTGAGGCTGAAGATCAGGCTGGCGTGCAAGCCAAGCATGTGGTTATCGGTATCGCTGGCGAACTGGTCAAGGGTGTTACTAACACTATTCGCTATCGTCGCCCCCAGCCAAATAAACCGCTTGATGTTGCCGAAATGGAGTTTATTATAGAGAAAGTCCAAGAGAGGGCTCAGAGTAGGGCACAGGCACAAATTGCATTAGAGACTGGTAATCAAGATGTTGAAGTGAAGTTGGTTAATTCAGCTCTGGTTAGTATTCACATTGATGGCTATAAAGTGTCAAATCCGATTGGTTTCCAGGGGCGAGACGTGGCCGTGCAGATTTATACCGCTTTTGCCCCGATGGTTCATATCGGTGCATTAGAGAAGGTGGCTGATGAGCTGGCACTAGAATTGATCGCGGTGGCTGCAGAGCCTTTTGCGGTCAGCCGAAGTGTGCTTGGTACTGATGTTGACAGCAACTTTACAGCAATCTTGGCGGATGTTGGTGGCGGAACAACAGATATCGCGGTGGTCAATGATGGCGGTGTTGAGGGCACGAAAATGTTTGGCATTGGTGGACGAAGTTTCACTCGAACGATCGCTCAAGACCTTGATTTGAGCTTCAAGGATGCAGAAAAGCTGAAAATTAATCTTGATAAAGAATCGGTTAAGCCGACGGTGAAGAGAAGAATAGACGAAGCGATTGATAAGACTCTTGAAGTTTGGCTGTCTGGCGTTGAGCTGGCTTTGGGTGAGTTTGACGCTATTGATTATCTGCCGAATCGTATATTGCTGTGCGGCGGTGGCTCGAGTCTGAAGAGAATTACTGAGGCTCTGAAAGATAGAAAATGGGATGACAATTTGCCATTTACGAAAAAGCCGGTCGTGCAGCACATTAAACCGAGCGATGTTACTGGTATAGTTGACACCACTGAAAGTGAAATAGATCATACGTTCATTACGGCGATGGGGTTGTTGCGTGTTGGTTATGATACAATAATTGGGAACCAAGACGGTAATGGTTTGATGGAAAAAGTAAATAGGCTGTTGAAGATTTAAGATGAATAAAGACGTTATTTATATCGATACTGAAGATGATATTACCACTATAATTGGTAAGGTTAAGTCTTCAAAGGAGCGGATTATCGCCCTTGTTCCGCCGCGACGAATCGGAGTACTGCAAAGTGCGGTAAATATTCGACTTTTGTCACGGGCAGCAACTGCGGCGAAAAAGCGGATAGTTATTGTAACCAATGATGCAGTACTGTCTGGTTTGGCTGCGACAGCTAAAATACCAGTTGCCAAGACGCTGCAGAGCAAGCCAGAGATTGCCGAGGTGCCAGTTTTGAAAGTTGATGATAATGATATCATTGATGGCGGTAGTCTGCCAGTCGGCGATATCGCTAAAGCTGCTGAGAAAAAAGCCAAGGCTGACGATGAAGTGGTTGATAAAGTGTTGGCCGAGAATGCAATTGATGAGGCAAAAGATAGTAAGAATAGTTTGAAAAAGAAGTTGCCGAAAGTGCCTGACTTTAATATTTTCCGTAAAAAGTTTTTGCTGATTGGCGGCGGCGTGATTTTGCTGGTTGGCTTTTTGGTGTGGGCAGTCGTGTTTGCACCGCACGCAAAGGTGATTATCTCGGCAAAAACTACTAGCGTGACGGTTAGTCAGACAGTTACCCTGAGTACTGATTCGACTACGGACGCTGCTAGGAATGTCGTCAAAGCCATCAAGAAGGAAATGAATAAAGAGGTCAGTATTGAGTTCGCTGCGACTGGTAAGAAAAATGTTGGAGAGAAGGCGACTGGATCAGTAAAGTTTAGTAATCTTTCCGATGAAAATATTACAATTGCGGCTGGAACTACTTTGAAGAGCTCGGGTGGTTTGTCGTATACGCTCGCAGCTTCAGTAACGGTTCCGCGCTCTCGAGTTTGTTCTGGCAGTGTTTGTTATGGAACAGCAACTGGCTCGATTACTGCGGCTGAAGGTGGGGCACAATATAATGCGGCAAGTGGTGAGATGGCAATTTCCGTTAAAGATATTTCAGCAACTATGCAATCACCGACTGGCGGCGGAACGGACAAAACTGCGACAGTTCTCACCCAGGAAGATGTTAATGCTGCGAAGGGTAGGCTAAATGAGGAGAAAGCCGATGGCTTGAAAGAGCAGCTTATGAAGACTTTTGGCGATTCTGCGAAAGTGGTTGACGAGAGTTATAGTGAAAAGCGTTCTGATCCTAGTTCTAGTGTGTCTGTTGGTGCCGAAGTAAATGGTAATGTGAAACTAAAGTCAACTGTAACAGCAAGTATGTTGGCGGTCGAATCGTCAGAACTTAAGACCTTTATTGAGGCAAAAATAAAGGACGAAATTGCCGAGAAGAAGTCTCAAAAGATATACGAAGATGGTGCGAATAAGGCTAATTTCTCGCAGTTTACCAAGTCTGGTGCTACGTCAATGGTTAAAGTAACTGCGAACGGTGCGGTTGGCCCAGAGATACGCGAGGACGATGTGAAGAATCAGGCCAAAGGTCAAAGTTATGGCGATGTTCAATCGGCGATTGAAGCGATTCAAGGTGTTGATGATGTTGATGTGAAGTTTTCTCCTTTCTGGGTCAAATCTGTACCAAATGACGTAAATAAGATTAGCGTTGAGTTTCGTTTGAATCATGCCAAGTAGAAACTTTTTGGCATTGGATGTCGGTGAACGGCGGATTGGTTTGGCGATGGCTGATAGTCAGGTAAAAATTGCCATACCGTTTGGCTGGCTTGAGAATGACGAGCGAGTTGTTGTTCGTATTACCGAGTTGGTGTTGCAGCACGATATCAAGACGATTGTTGTTGGTTATCCACGTAACCAATCTGGTGAGCCGACGCAGCAGACTGAGTTTGTCGAATCTTTTGTTGAGCAGCTTGCTGATATCGAGCTTGACACTGATATTGTCTTTCAGGACGAATCTTTGACTAGTGTTCAGGCAGAGCAGCGATTGGCGGGGCGAATAAAAGATAAAGGTGAAATTGACGCTGAGGCGGCGAGTATTATTTTGCAGGACTATTTGGAGGCGAATATATGAAAATTAAAAAGCGGCGATTGTGGATATTTATTTTGCCAGTAATGATTGCTGTCATGGGGCTGGCGGCACTTGGCGGTGCTTTGTGGTACAGGCAGGCCCTAACGCCGATTGATAACAATAATCATTCTGTGACTCGAATTAGCGTTAAACAAGGAGATACTTCGGCGAGTATCGCAGATGAGCTTGTGCAGAAAAAGCTAATTCGCAATGCCCTCGCTTTTTCTTTTTATGTGCGGTGGCATGGTTTAAGCGGCAAGTTCCAGTCTGGTGTTTATTCTGTCAAGCCGTCTCAGACAGCCGTAGAGATTGCTCAACATTTGACGAGCGGTAAGTCGGACGAGGTGTCGGTAACATTTTACCCTGGCTCAACTCTTGATGTAAAAGCTCGTAATTCTGACGGTCGAGAAGTCGCCTCTGCTAACGC
>DAIQMM010000041.1:0-5667 GCA_036788915.1 Nanosynbacter sp.
ATAATTAGAGTATGAAGCGATTTATATTGGGGATACTAATCGCTGGATCTCTGTTAGTTGGATCTGGCCAAGCGGCATTTGCGTCGCAGACGGACAATTTTACCATTACCAAGTTTGACGCGGAGTATTCGCTGGGTCGCGACAGTGAAAATCGTTCTACTTTGGCGGTAACCTGGCGAATTACTGCTAATTTTCCGCCTAACCAAAACCGTGGCATTGCACCGATATTTGTGAAAAAATATGATAATCATCCGACGAACTTTTCGTTGCAGTCGGTAACTGATGAACATGGTGTATCACTGGAACATACGTGGAATGGCAATGAGTTACGAATTGGCAAGAAAGAGGTTTATGTTCAGGGTGAAAAAACCTATGTCATCAAGTTTACTCAGCACGATGTGACTAAACATTATGGCAATACAGGGCGTGATGAGTTCTATTGGGACGTCATCGGCAATGAGTGGCGGGTACCCATGGAGAATGTGCGAGTTTCAGTGAAGTTTGATGAGTCTCTTCAGGCGGCACGAGTAGGTGAAGCGTTTTGTTATGTTGGTGCACATGGTTCGAGGCAGCGGTGTAATGTCGGTGGCGATAAGGGTGAAATTGTTACAAATGTGAATCGGTTGGATCGTCGTGAAGGTATAACGATGGCGGTCGGTTTTAACAGCGGTACTTTTGCTGGGTATCAAGAGACCTTGTCCGAGAGGCTGGTGCAAATCTGGTCAATGGTGCAGACGATAGCGAACAGCTTGGCGGTTATTCTGATACTTTTGCTGGGTTGGCGGTATAAGCGTTTATTTGGCAGACATAATGAATTGAAACCGATCATGCCAGAATATTTGCCGCCGAAACAGGCGAGTGTATTGGCTTCAGCATACGTTTTAAAGAATTATGAGGCTTTGACTGTTAGGGGCTCAGCCATGGTTGCTCAGCTGTTGGATTTGGCGGTGCGGCATTATATTAAGTTGTATGAAGTGAAGAAGGGTTCGTTTTTGCGGTCGGCCCAGTATGAAATTGAAATTGTCAAAGACTTGAGAGAGTTGAGGCCTGAGGAGTCTGAAATTGTTCGGGACATGTTTGGATCATCGATGCCAGAGCCTGGTCAGCGATTGAATCTGAAAAGGCTGCAGAACAATTTATCGTATGCGTCCAGGACGCGTGATGATGATAAGAATCTGAAGAAGTTGGTTCGCGGTAAATATGCTTTGTGCGAGCAGAAAGCGTCGAATAGGCGAATCGTACAGAGGTGGGCGATAGGAGTTGGTATTGTTGGCGTATTACTTCTGTCTCCGATGTTGCTGATCGTGGCGGGGATAGTGTTTGCTCTGTCATTTGGTTGGTCGCTGACTGACGAGGGCTTGGCTCTCAGGCGATATTTGGCGGGACTGAAAATGTATATCGGCGTGGCTGAAGCTGAGCGTCTGAAGATGCTACAAAGTCCTGAGGGTGCGGAAAAAGTGAAGATTGATACGGCTGATGAGCGGCAATTGGTGAAGTTGTATGAGCGAGTCTTGCCGTACGCGGTGCTGTTTGGGCAGGAAAAAGAGTGGAGTAAGCAGCTCGGTAAATATTATGAGCAATTTGGTGAGCAGCCAGATTGGTACAGTGGTCAGGGTGCGTTCAATGCGGCAGCATTTGCCTCAGGAATGAGTAGTTTGTCGAGTACAACATCTAGTGTCAGTAGTTACTCTTCGAACTCTGGCGGTTCAACTGGTGGCGGTTTCTCTGGTGGCGGCGGAGGCGGCGGCGGAGGCGGCGGCTGGTAACTGTGTCTGACGTTTTATTATTGGTGATGGCGGCAGTGTTGTTGGTGCTGTCGGGATCGTTTTCTGGCTTGAATATTGGGCTGATGATGGCACGGCCAGATGACTTGCGGCGTAAGGCTCGGCAGGGCGATGCGATTGCTGCTCGAGTCTACCGCTACCGCAAAGACGGTTATTATCTGATCTTTTGTATTTTGCTGGGTAATGTTGGAGTGAATACGGCGATGTCGATTTTGCTTGGCAATATGACGAACGGCGTGGTCGGTGGGTTGATTGCCACGCTACTGATCACCATGTTTGGCGAGATTTTGCCACAGGCGATTTTTACGCAGCGCGGCTACCAGATTACGCGCTATTTCTTCTTGCTACTGGATGTGATTTATGTGCTATTTTGGCCACTGGCCCGGCCGATGTCCAAACTGCTCAATCGTTGGGTGGGCAAGGAAGCTCCACAGTTGTACTCACACCAAGAGTTAGAGCAGATTATTCACGAACATGCTGAGCGGTCGGATAGTCCGGTTGATTATGACGAAAGTCGCATCGCGGCGGGAGCGCTGCAATTTAGTAAAAAGACGGCTGGTGATTTGGTAACGCCGATGAGTGAGGTGTTTACGGTGGAGTTGGATGATGAGTTGGATGCGACGCTGCTGGCGCAAATCAAGCATGCTGGGCATTCGCGGATCCCCGTCTGTGATGACGGCCGGTTGGCGGGAATTTTATATGTGAAGGATGTGGTGGGGCGTGATCTGCCGCTGCCGATTAGTCAATTGTACCGCGATAAGATCCATGACATTGATGCGCGGTCGCGGCTGGACACGGTGCTCAGCCGATTTATCCAAACGCGTAATCATTTGTTTGTGGTTATGGATGATGAAAATGAACTGGGTATCATCACGCTGGAGGACGTGATTGAAGAGATTTTGGACCAGGAAATTGAGGACGAGTACGACGAATTACGATGACCTACTGGGGCTAGTGGAGTCTTCGCTCGCCGTGACGGCGGTCGTGAGCACATCACTCACAGCACTACTCTGACGGATGCCGTCTTTCAGTAGACACTGGACGGGGTGGTAAAAAGAACGCTCACTGAACCTTAGGTTTACGAGTTTGTGTTTTTAATTATAGATGTTATTCTTTGATATATTTTTTTCTATATCGTTAACAGATGTATGACTGCTGGTTGTAAGCTGGTCAAATAGTGTCGCTAAAAAATTCCAATCAATTACGGAGTTTTTTCCAGTGAGGCGAGCCATGGCGAAGCAAATTACGTCTAACGATTCTGCTACATCTGTTTTGTTTGGTGCGAATCTGTAGATATCAATAATCTCACGAGCAATGATTGCCTGGTGTATTTGATGGTTTTGAGTACTATTCATGATGTTAGTGTAGCACGCAGTATCTATTAAATGATAAGAATATATATTTCTAAACAATTTATTTCCTCAAAATAGCTTGACTTTTAATAGTACCTTGTATAACATAGTACTATGTATAAAGAAACTATAAGGAGCATAGCATGAGAAGAATTGACATTATCAAACGGGCGGGGCGGAATCTTCGTCAGTCAAAAGGCCGGACGATTTTAACGGCATTGGCGATTTCCGTTGGAGCGTTTACGATTGGTCTGGCACTGATGGCTGGCGAGGGTGGTCGACTGTACACAAATAGTATAGTTGATGCAGCTGGCGATAAAAAAGTGGTTATGGTCAATAAAAAAATCGAGTCTGAGAAGAAAGAAGAACTGCCAGAGTATAATACGTCGGAAGAGACTGGCGAAGAACAGTTAGATAAGCAAAAGGCGGCGCGACGCAGTAAATATTCAATGAGCGATGCTGATATTGCTAAACTGCGAAAAATCTCGCACGTACAAGCTGTGACCCCAGCTTATTCAACTGCTGGTGTGGCGTACGCTAAGAGTTCGGGCAATGATAAGAAATTTGCCTTGGAAGTGGCAGTAAAGGCTGATAAAACGCGGGCAGAATTGGCGGCGGGTAAGCTGGATAATTTCATGCCAAAGCCGGGCGAAATTATCATTCCAGAGACTTATGCCAAGCAGCTAGGCTTTAAGGATGCACAGTCGGCAATTGGCCAGACGATTACGCTGGGTTTACGCAGTGCGGAGCAAGGTGGCGAGATTGCCAAAGAAATGCCGCTGAAAATTACGGCGGTTGACAAAGAGTCGGATACGATTTTATATTATGAGCCAATGCTGAGGATTTCGACGGCTGATGCTAAAGCTATTTACGAATTCAGCCATGATAAAAGCCAGCCGAACGAGTATTCGACGGCTCTGGTGTCGGTTGATGATGAGAAAAATGTTGATACTGTGAAAGACGAAATTAGTAAAGATTATAGCGCTTATTCAATTCAAGATATTCGTCAAACGTTGCTAAAGCTAGTTAATGCAGCACAAATGCTGTTGGCAGGATTCGGCGGATTGGCACTGCTCGCTAGTGTGTTTGGAATTGTGAATACTATGTATATTTCGGTACTGGAGCGAACTAGTCAAATTGGCTTGATGAAAGCGCTGGGGATGCGTGGTCGTGATATTGGCAAGTTATTCCGCTACGAAGCGGCATGGGTTGGTTTGCTGGGTGGCTTGATCGGCGTTGGGTTGGCTAGCTTAGTGACGCTACTGAACCCGGTGATTGCCAGCTTCTTAAAATTAGGTGCCGGGACTAATTTGCTAGTAATTGATCCGCTGCAAATCGTGCTACTAGTGATTGGACTGGTGGTGATGGCGGTAATCTCTGGTTGGCTACCGAGCCGCAAAGCAACAAAATTAGACCCAATTGAGGCGTTAAGGACGGAATAGGAGAGAGATCATGATTGAACTGAAGAATGTAACGAAGATTTACGGCAAAAAGAAAAACCAATTTACGGCACTGAAAAATGTCAGCTTAACCATTCCGACAGGAGCCAGCGTAGCAATTTTAGGAAAATCTGGCTCAGGAAAATCAACGCTGATGCACGCTATTTCGGGCCTGGACAAGCCGCAAAAAGGTCAAGTAATCATTGACGGACAAGACATTTTACAGCTGAAGCCAAAGCACGTCGATGAGTTCCGTGCCAAGAAAATCGGCTTTATCTTCCAGAGTTTCTTCGTCCAGGGCAATGAGAGTGTGATTGATAATGTTAGTTTGCCGCTGGAAATTGCACGGGTGCCACGGAAAAAACGAGCACAGAAAATTAATGCGGCACTTAAGGCGGTGGATTTGTACGATAAGCGCAAGAATCGCGCCAAAGACCTGTCGGGCGGACAAAAACAGCGTTTGGCGATCGCTCGGGCGATTGTTGGTGATCCGCAAATCATTTTCGCTGATGAGCCAACAGGTAACCTAGATAGCGAAACTGGCGAGAAGGTGGAAGATTTGCTGTTTGCTTATAATAAGCAGAAGAATGTAACTTTGATCGTGGTAACGCACGACGTTGATTTGGCGAAAAAATGCGACTATCAAATTATCATCAAAGACGGCCGGGTTGAAAAGTCGACTGTTCCAGGAGAAGGGAAAAATGGACGTTAGCTCTTACGCTGAGAGTCTGGCTATCCAACTTCGTAAAGGTTTTCTAGTGTATTGCGTGCTGCTGGTTTGTGCCAAGCAGCCGCAGTATACTGGAGATATCGTCAAGCAGTTGAGTGAGTCGGACTTAATGGTGGTTGAAGGTACGATTTATCCGCTACTGAGCCGTTTGCAGAAATATGGCTATCTAAAACATGAATGGCAAGAGAGCGAACAAGGGCCACCGCGTAAATATTATTCACTCACCGACACTGGCGTGCAGTTGGTGGAAGAACTGAAAGATCGTATAAAAATGTTGAACACTTCGCTAAAAAATCTTGAGAAAGGGGCAAAGCGATGAAAGAAATAACCAGAATCCATTTGGCAAAAACGCCGTTTAGTGT
>DAIQMM010000042.1:0-5639 GCA_036788915.1 Nanosynbacter sp.
GCGTTAGCCTTTCTTTGGCTTCTCCACGCCAGTTACTTCAACCAAGATGTTTGACGTCTTTTTCTGGAATGGCAAAGCACGACCGCGTGACGCTGGCTTAAAGCGGCGCAGACGTGTGCCAGTAGTAACGCTCAGCGTGGTAATTACCAAGCTTTTGGCGTCCAAACCGTGATTGTTGATGGCATTTGCTTTGGCACTTTCGATAGCCTTTTTGACTGGCATAGCAGCGCGTTTTGGCACGTGCTCCAAGATGACCAATGCGTCAGCAACGGTGCGGCCGCGTACCAGCGCAGCCACCAAGCTAACCTTGCGTGGTGTTTGTTCAACACCTTTGGCGTAAGCGCGAACAGTATACGTAGTATCAGCCATGATTACTTCTTATCCTTTCCGCCGTGCTTACGGAACTTACGAGTTGGGCTAAACTCACCGAGTTTGTGGCCAACCATGTTTTCGGTAATCAGCACAGGCACGTGCATCTTACCATTGTAGACGGCGATGGTTCGACCGACCATTTCTGGGGTGATAGTCGAAGCGCGCGCCCACGTTTTGATAACGGTTCGATCGTCAAGGCTGAGAGCAGCGACTTTTTTCGCAAGCTTCACATCGACGAATGGACCTTTCTTTAATGAACGACTCATCGTGATTTACCTCTTCCTCTTCGCGTCGTGACGCGTGCGTACGATTAATTTATTTGAGCCTTTGCGGCGGCGAGTTCGATAACCCAGCGTCAATTGACCCCATGGCGTACGTGGTGCTTTACCAGTACCGTGGCGACCACCGTCACCACCACCATGTGGGTGATCTGCGGCGTTCATGACGACACCGCGAACCGTTGGGCGAATACCCTTGCGGCGGCGGCGACCAGCTGAACCGATCTTCACGTTCTGGTGCTGGACGTTACCGACTGTACCGA
The DNA here is from genome assembly GCA_036788915.1 of Nanosynbacter sp. Lineage (GTDB taxonomy): Bacteria > Patescibacteriota > Saccharimonadia > Saccharimonadales > Saccharimonadaceae > Nanosynbacter. The sequence goes on from DAIQMM010000042.1 coordinate 914, forward strand.
TGGCAGCGGTAGCTTCCAAGCGAACTTTGCGAACTTCACCAGATGGCAATTTGATAGTTGCGTAATTGCCTTCTTTGGCCATCAACTGAGCTTTAGCACCAGCAGCGCGAACCATTTGTGCACCTTTGCCGGCAGTCAGTTCAATAGCATAAATCATCGTACCAACAGGGATAGCAGACAATGGCAGGCGGTTTGACGCCTCGATTGGCGCTTCCTCACCAGTCTGAATCGTCTTACCCTTGACCATCGAGGTGTCGGCCAATACGTAGTGGTACAAATTGTACTGATCCTTCACCCGAGCAATGCGTGCTGAGCGGTTTGGATCGTACTCAATTTCTTCAATCGTCAGCGTCAAGCCAGCCGGCAAATTGTGGTTCACCAAACGGTAGTGACGACGAACGCCACCGCCGCGATGACGCACGGTGATGCGGCCTTGGTTGTTGCGGCCAGCATTTTGCTTTTTGGCTTTGATCAGACTTTTGAGCGGTTTTCTTGTCGTGATGTCCGACAAGTCCTGGCTCGTCATGCCGCGACGAGCAGGAGTGGTTGGATTGTAAGCTTTCACTGGCATTACTTGGTCTCCTCCATCTGCTGCTCTACTGCGTCAAACACATCGAGCTTATCGCCATCTTTCAGCGTCACGTAAGCCTTCTTCCAGTCCTTGCGCGTGGTCGTGCCAGGATAGCGGTTCTTGCCTCGTGAGAAACGCACAGCTTTGCCGTCTTGTACCAAAGTTTTTACCTTCAGAACGGTGACGTCAAATTGTGCTTCAACTGCTGCTTTGATCTCGTTTTTATTCAGGTTCAGCGGAACGCGGAACACGTACACGCCATTGGTGCTCTGTGCGTAGGCCTTCTCGCTGATGCGTGGGATAATTGTCATCTGTTTCATATTACGCTTCCTCCTTGCCGAGCCATTCAGTGATTACTGGCAGAGCTTTCGGGGTCATGACAATAGTATCCGCATTCAGGATGTGGTAAACGCTGAGGTAGCTCGCACGAATCACCAATACGTTCTGAATGTTGTTTGTCGCACGCATCAATTCTGGCGTCTTTTCGTCGACGACGATCAGTACGCGGCGCTCGAACTTGTTGTCAGCCAAGAAGGTTGCGACCTCTTTGGTCTTGCCGGTTGTCTTGATGTCTTTGACGACAATCTTCTTCGCTTCATTGGCTACCGTCAAGGCTTGGCGAATTGCCACTTTCTTGGCGGTTTTAGACAATTTTTTGGTGTAGTTTTCGTTGCCGCGTGGGCCAAAGACCACACCACCGCCGCGCCAGATTGGGTTACGGGTTGAGCCGAAACGTGCTCGACCAGTCCCCTTTTGCTTCCACGGCTTTTTACCACCACCGGAAACTTCACCACGCTGCTTGGTTGTGGCACTTGCCTGGCGGGCGTTGGCCAGATAGCTGTCGTATGCCAATTTCAACAGTTCGTGATTTGGCACTTCAACAGCGAAAATGTCTTTAGGAAGTTTGGTTGATTCAGCCATTACTTGTTACCTCCTAAAATAATCAGCCCTTTTCGTGGCCCAGGCACAGCGCCCTTCACCCCGATCAGATTGGTCTCTGGATCAACATATGCCACTTCCAGGTTCTTGACGGTAACACGCTCGTGACCCATGTGGCCAGCCATCGTCTTACCCTTGAACACTTTTTGCGGATACATCGAGCCAATTGAACCTGGCTTACGAGTATTACCTTTACCACCGTGCGTCTTGCGGTGACGCTTAAAGTTGTGGCGTTTAATGGTTCCAGCGAAACCTTTACCTTTGCTGGTTCCGGTCGCATCGACAGAATCGCCGACTTCGAACGCGGAAACATTGATTTCATCGCCAACTTTGAGCCCCTCAGGGATCTCGTCGACGCGGAATTCCCGAATGTGCTTCGGGGTCACTTGGGCTGGCTTGACGTGTCCAGCCACGGCCTTGCTCAGGTTCTTACCCTCTCCATAAGCGACCTGTACCGCATTGTAACCGTCGGTTTCGACAGTCTTCACCTGAGTCACGGTGACAGGGCCGGCTTGGATCAGCGTCACCGGAATGGCTTTGCCGTCTTCAGCCAAGAGCTGGGTCATACCAAGTTTGGTACCGAGAAGTGTTTTCACTTTTCCTCACTCCCACTTAAATACTCCTGATGACGTGCGGTTTCTGGGTTCTGAGTGAGGCGTTCATGACAAACACTTCAACTATAGCCAGACCTGCTCATTCATCAAGGAGAACAGTTGATATTACGCGTAATAGAAATTACCTTGTGATTGTAGCACAAAACATTGGTTAAAGTCAAGCAAGCTAGATCAGCACGCCAACTGGCGTGAATGAGGTCAAAATTGCCATTAAGATCAGGGTAACGTACCAGATTTTTCGATTGAATTGGTATTTTTCAAGCTTCAAAACCAAAAGTAAAGCTATCAGTAGACCGATCGGCACTGCCTGCACCACCAGCACGCCGACTTCAATCGGCTCCTTTAGTCGTAGCCAAAACGCACTCAGCACCACGAAAACAACCAACTTCAAGAAGAAGGTGCTATCATTTTCATAAATCCGCTCGTATCCTCTGCGACTGAAAAATTCGCTAGACTTTGAGCGATTACGGGCATAAGTGCGAGATTTTTGTTTTGTCATAAGCTTGATGAATTATAACATAAAAAATCCGCCCCGTTCAAGAGGCGGAAAATTAGCAGTGCATTAAATTACATGCGAATTTCAGCATCAACACCAGCAGGCAAGCTCAGATTTTGCAAGCTGTCGATGGTTTTTGGCGTTGCATTCGTAATGTCAATCAGACGCTTATGTGTACGCATTTCATACGTTTCGCCGCCCATTTTGTAAACGTGCGGGCTTTTTACCACAGTGTAAGTACTGCGGCGAGTTGGCAGCGGCACTGGGCCAGCAACACTCGCGCCCGTACGAATCGCGGTGTCAATAATTTGTTTTGCCGACTGGTCGATGACTTTGTGGTCATAAGCTTTCAGTCGAATACGGATTTTAATCCCTGTATCCTGAGCCATAGCTCCTCCTTTTGTGCGACTCCGTAACCTCTTTCGAGTTCTCGAAGTAAATAATATAACTCGGTTATTATACCAAAGATAGGTTCTACTGTAAAGTTACCGAATGCTGTCTATAGCACTCTTGACCACTTCAGCCGACTGATGTAAGGCAGCCCGCTGACGATCAGTAAACTGGAATCCTGGCAAAATCTTAACACCATCACTTGAGACGATCGACGGCAAGCCCAATACCACATTTTCAAGTCCATACTCACCCTCTGCTAGCGAACAGACAGGATAAACCGTACAAGTAGACCGCCGCAGTGCTGAAACTATTTTAGAGATAACAAAACCAATTGCAAAATATGTCGATTTTTTAGCCTCAATAACTCGATACGCTCGATCGCGAATTTTCTGCTCCACATCATTAATCAATTCTTCCTCAAAGCCTGGATAATCCCGCAGCGGCACCTCACCGACTTGTGCCGTCTCGATGGTTGAAAATGACGAATCGCCATGCTCACCGAGAATATAGGCATCCACCGCCTTACTTTCAACCTGCAATTCGTCCGCCAAGTACGACTTTAATCGTGACGTATCAAGCGTTGTACCCGTACCGAACACTCTATTTTTTGGCAAACCAGACTCCTTAAGTGCCACATATGTCAACACATCGACAGGATTACTTACGACAACAATATATGGAGTGGCGTTATTTTTTCTGACTTGACGAATAATATCCCGCATGATCACCGCATTCGTGCCAATCAACTCCAACCGAGTCTGCCCTGGCAACTGCGGTGCACCAGCGGTAATCACCACGATATCGTCATCTTTAATGTCGTCATAATCGCCAGCTCGCACCACGACGTTACGATCAATCCCCATCGCATCATTGATGTCCGCTGCCTGGCCCCATGCTAAATCTGGGTTTCGATCAATCAAAATAATCTCCTCGACCACGCTCCGCAACGCACAGGCGTACGCTGCAGATGCACCAACCATACCGCCACCACCGACGATCACCAACTTCTGCTTGCTCATGACTTCTCCTCTGTTTGTATCATAAATTGCTATTGCTTATTGTGCGGGATATGCAGCAAATTGTCAATACCCTGACCTGATATTGCCTTTTTATATTTATAGGTTATAATATAATCATCACGTTGAGGTGATTAAATCATTATAATTAAGGAGGAATAATATGAGTAAGTTTGAAATCTGCAAAAAGGGGATGGAAGACAGACCAGAGGCATCACTTTTTATGAAGTTTGGTGCAGTAGCCACGATTGCAGCTAGTATCTTCGCTGGCTGTGCGAGCAGCCCAAACACTGACCCTTCAGAGGGGATAGTGTTGGATATGTCAAGCCGGTCAGTTAGTTTTTGTGCCGATACCGGAGAGACGCGAGGTGTAGTGGAGGTGGTTGTAGCAGAAGGAAGAGATCCTTATATCAACGATCTTAGTGATAAGTGTGACGGAAAAGACCCCGCACCTATCGAGGCGAACAAAAGGCACGCAGCCTGTGTTGATATACCAGAGGGCTCAAGACCAGACGAATATACAGTGTCAGTCGAATTGCATACTTCTAACGACTATGACGACCGGGATGGAAAATTCAATCCATTGACTGCAGATGCATACATTACGTTCAGTGATGCCACTTGTGAGCAAATACAAGAAGCCCTCGAATCGGTTCACAACAACTAACGCTACAAGAGATTCAACAGGAGCTAACGC
>DAIQMM010000043.1:0-5379 GCA_036788915.1 Nanosynbacter sp.
GCGTTAGCCCGCCAGCGGTCGGCTCACGCACAATCTCTTGAATTGACGGCTTTCTCTTGCCACCAAAATATTTTTTTATATGATCAAAGTTGCTTGTTCTTACCATCGGATTCCTCCACCAGGGTGCGATATGCCGTACCAAGTACACCATTCACAAATTTCCCTGAGTTATCCGAACCGAACGCTTTTGCCAGCTCCACCGCCTCATTGATCACAACTTTTGGCGGCACACTCTCCTCTGAGAACATCAGCTCATACAGCCCAATCCTAAGCACCGCTCGATCAATCCGTGCAATCTGCTCCAACGGCCATTCTGGTGCCAGTGGACGCAATAAATCATCAAGTTCTGCCACGCGGTTAAGCACGCCACTTACAAGATTCTTGACGAAATCAATATCGTCAACTGATGATTCATATTTTTCAAGATTCCGAGTCAAAATATCAGCCTGATCGACCGTATCATCTCTCACTTCCTTGCGAAACTCAAACTCATACAAAGTCTGCAACGCAACGATTCGTCCCAAATGACGGTTTGAAGCCATATAAAAGCGTTCCTGTCCGTTCTATTACTTCGTTTTACCAGTTTCGCGTTTGGTTGTCTTCACCTTTACTGGCGACATACTGTTAACGCGGCGTGCCAATTTCAATACCAGATGACTGCGGCGAAGACCCGTCTTGCGCGGGCTACTCTGCTTCTTTGGTTGTGCCATAGAAAAATCTCCTTTATTTCAGTTTATAATAACACTTGGGATTGATTATACCTGTTTTTTAGGATTTTCTCAAGGCTTTCCATCAATTTGACTGCTTTTGCTTGACTTTTTATGATTGTTGTGATATTATTTAAATATGACAGAACGAATGACAACACAAGGAATTAGAAGTAAGGGCGATCTGATTAATACAACCCGGACAAGATCATCAATAAACACAAGGCCGCAAAAAGAGCCAACAGCACGGGCAACTAACGCCAGCGAAGCTCTCCGAATTGTTTATCCTAGACACAAGGAAAACAGACCAGAAAAACCGTATCTTTCGCGTATGGAAAAAATCGGTACAGTAGCCCTTACCTTAACCGCCACAGTAGCAGGTTTGCTTACCTTCAATATTCTTGGCAACCATAAGACTGATGCCGAAATCTACGCTGATAGTATTCTTCCGGGTGCAACTGGTATTAGTATCTGCGACGGGGCACGATTAAGGGATGATCCTAATGTACAGAATTCTCCCGACGGCCCTGGCGAAATTGAGCTTGAGTTCAATACAGGCAACGCCCCTGGACAATGTTTTACAATTTCAGCAGAGGGTACAAACGTATACTTACACGAAGATTCCGATAACGGCAATTGGTACGGTCTTCCTGAGTCGTTTTTTGCAAATCAACTTCAAGATAGCGGGCTCAACACAAGGAAAACAGACAATATCTTATGGGTCAACAGCCAAACTTCAAGCCCCGTCTATACTAATAAAGAAACAGGTGATGGCATAATCACTACTTCACATTTTACCAATAATACATAGTCGATCAAACAACGATATTGACCAGTTTCCCTGGCACGTAAATTATCTTTCGGGGTGATTTATTGTCGAGGAAGGTTTTGACACGAGCGTTAGCAAGGGCGATACTTTCAACAGTTGGCTGGTCCGTATCAGCTGGCAGGTCCAACTTAGCACGCAGCTTACCGTTAACCTGAACGATAATCGTCATCTTACTGCTGGTAAGGTATGCATCGTCCCAGCTCGGCCAGTGGTCGATGTGAATGGTGTCCTCATGGCCCAATTCATGCCACAACTCCTCTGTAATATGCGGTGCGAACGGAGCCAAAATCTGCAGCAAGCTCTCCAGAGCGAATCTCCATTCAGAAGACAACTGAATACCGTGCGATTCTTTGATTTTATACAATCCATTAACCATTTCCATCATCGCCGCTACAGCAGTGTTAAACTTCTCGTCTTCAATGTCGCGAGTTACTTTTTTGATGGTTGAATGAGCTAAGCAAAGTAAATCCCGACCATCTTTAGAATCCAGTTCGGTCGCCGCCGTGAACTCTTGCACGATATTCCATACTCGATTCAAGAAACGGTAAGTTCCTGGTACTCCACGCGGATCCCATGGAGCATCCATGTCGTACGGTGCGATAAACATTTCATAAACGCGAAGAGCGTCGGCACCATAACCGCTGTCCATGATTTCCATCGGATCGATGACATTACCCTTAGACTTGCTCATCTTCTCGCCACCTGGTGCCATAATATAGGCGTTATACATCATTCGTTTGAATGGTTCTGGTGTCGGCACGAGACCAAGTTTATAGAAAAATCGCATCCAAAAACGGCTATACAGCAGGTGTGCCACCGCGTGATCAGCACCATTGTAATAATCAACTGGAGCCCAATGTTTGATGATTTCTGGATCCCAAGCTTGACTGTCATTATGCGGGTCAAGATAGCGCAGGAAGTACCAACTGGAGCAGGCATAGCCATCCAGCGTATCAGTTTCGCGTCGACCCTCATGCCAATTGTCGCCCACTGGCTTTGGCTCGGTGATCGGCACGGTTTTACCCGTCTCGATGTCAACCCACACGCGCACCCAATCGTCAACTTGTGCCAGGACCGAAGTGTTGCCGCCCGTTGGCTTAAAGTTCTCGACCTCTGGCAAAATCACCGGCAAGCACTCATCTGCCACGGCAATTGGCTCAAAACCGTCAACATGAACTATCGGAATTGGCGCACCCCAGTACCGCTGGCGAGAAATCAACCAATCGCGCATTTTATAAGTGGTTTTGCCACGACCAGAGCCCTGCTGCTCCAGCCACGCCACGATTTGCTCGCGGGCATCCTCGCTGCGTGTACCGTCAAATTGCCCAGAATTGATCAATTCGCCTTCACCTGTGTAGCAACCGATATCCGCCGAATCCTCCGGCTTATCAACCACTTGAACAATTGGTAGATTAAACTTCTCGGCAAAGGCAAAATCACGTTCATCATGCGCTGGCACCGCCATGACCGCACCCGTACCATAGCCGCTCAGTACATAGTCCGCCACCCAGATTGGCAGCTTTTGGCCATTAACTGGATTGATGACGTAGCTACCGGTAAAGACCCCGGTTTTATCTTTATTTTCCTGACGTTCAACGTCAGACTTCTGCTGTGCCGCTTGGACGTATGCTTCAACCTTGGCACGCGTGTCATCATTGACCAGCTGAGAAACCAGGGGGTGTTCTGGCGCCAAAGCCACGTAGCTGGCACCAAACAAGGTGTCAGGTCGCGTGGTAAATACGGTAATGATAGCGTCCTGTCCGCTGACCGCAAAATCAACCTCCGCACCGACCGACCGACCAATCCAATTTTTCTGCATGGTCTTGACCATATCCGTCCAATCCAAATCGTCAGTTGCCTCCAAGATCTCGTCAGCATAGGCTGTGATGCGGAAAAACCACTGCTTTAGGCTACGTTTGTTTACAGGATTACCGCAACGCCAACACTTGCCACCCTCAACCTGCTCGTTAGCCAGCACCGTATTGTCGGTATCACACCACCACTGTGGCTGCTCTTTTTGGTACGCCAAATCGTGCTTGTATAGCTGGGTAAAAATCCACTGAGTCCATTTGTAATACTCGGGTTCAGCCGTAGAAATTTCCTTCGTCCAATCATAACTAAATCCGAGCCGCTTCAGCTGCTTCTTAAAATGAACTTTCGCCTCATCATGTGCCACTCGCGGTGTCTTGCCAACCTTGATGGCGTAGTTCTCCACCGGCAGACCAAAGCTATCCCAGCCAATCGGATGATATACATTATATCCCTGCTGACGCTTGGCACGAACTTTGATGTCAGAAAATTGATAGGTTCGACCATGCCCGATATGAATGCCAGCACCTGTAATTCCTGGCAGCATACTGAGAGCGTAATACTTAGGCCGCGAAACGTCAGCCAGGTCAGCATTATAAGTGCCGTCAGCCTCCCATTTATCTTGCCATTTCTTCTCAATCTCGGTCGGGTTGTATCGTTTCATATCTATTAAAGTATAGCAAAAACCCCGCTTATAATAAACGGGGCTTTGCCAATGCAGCTCATTGACTAAATCATCAAACTGCAGTGGTTAGTCGTCAAGTGATGGTGTATAACGATTAAAATCTTTAATTACATCTTTGAGATCGGTGGTGTCTGACGGGACATTAATCGTCTCCGACTTGTCGCTATCGATATCAAACACGCCTTCGATCTTATATTCACTCCGCTTATTACTACTCAGGTTAAAGCCAACCGCCTTCAGTTTATGAGAACCGTCAACCCAAACCTTCACGCTACCATTCACGTCAGCAGCAGTATTGCCGCTGTTGGTATAAGAATAGTTGGAGCAATTAGAAAACTCTTTACCGAACGATGTGTCACGAAGACTTGACACAAAATCTTTTGCCTTGTCCTTGTCAAGTTCAATTTCGAATCCACGGGCACCATTGCGGTCTTCGACGGTATTAGTTTTTACATTCAAGAATGCATTCTTCTCATACGCCGAGGCAATTTCCTTACGCGTGTCATCTTGAGACAATTTCTTAATCATCTCAGCACCACACCGTGCCGTTCCCTCACCATATTCTTCAGCAGAAACCTTCATCCATTTGTCTTCAACCTTCGACAAAGTGCCGCGAATCTGCTTCATAAACTCATCTTTCATGGCTTGGATTTGAGCCTTGACCTGAGCACTACTTGAGCCATATTCACCGACACTACTCATCTGTGCTTTTACATAATTGTCAATAAATACCTCGGCAGCTTTCGTCAAACCTGAAGCCTTGATGTATAGCGTTCCCTTATCATCAACGACGACATTACCTTTTATCTTCATAGAGCTTGATATCTGCTTCGTCGAAAAAGTGATGTCAATATCGGTTTTTGATTTTGAATCATTTGACGCACCAGTAATTGCCAGCTCAACCTTACCAGCCTCACCCATATTGATGGTTGCTTTACCGCTCGTCACTGCTTTTTTAGACGTGATACTATTCATCACAGCATCAGTTACCATTTTTTGCGGATTCTGCCACCACAAGAAATACAAAAGTACGGCAACAATTATCAAAATCAATGCCAATACACCAGAAATGATACCGATGATAAGACCAACTTTCTTTTTCTTGCCACTCTTCAACGCTCCGCTATCGCCATATGGCGGCTGAGAAACTGGCTGTGCAGATTGCTGCGTCGACTGAGACGACGGCTTACGCTGGTTATTTTGATCCATAATCCTCCTTATGTTTACCCATTGCCAAAATTATAACAAACTAGTCTTTAAATTGCGAGAAAAACTGATTTTTTCTTGCAATCCACTCTGGAGTTTGGCGGACAAGCTTTTTTTCGTCATTGGTGCTGTGAAGCTAACGC
>DAIQMM010000044.1:0-5137 GCA_036788915.1 Nanosynbacter sp.
AACGTGTGACTGGAGTTGATACGTGTGCTTTTTCGATTTATTATAACAATGGCTATACCACCTTGGAAGCTTATACCAATCCTACTCTGACCCATTATAGGCTGATGGAGAAAAAGCCGCGGATGGAGTACAATGGTAATATGGATTACAACAAATTAGCACTTGAATTACACGAAAAATATAAGGGTAAAATTACCACCAGCCTGCGGGATCAGGAGGAGCTAGACCGCGACAAATTAAGCTCATATTACAGCCCGGGTGTTGGTGCGGTCAGCCAAGCGATCGCCGAAAATCCAGCGGATCTACCAAAGTACACTTGGACGAATAATTTGGTCGGTGTGATTTCTGATGGCTCAGCGATTTTGGGCCTCGGCGATTTGGGGCCGAAAGCTGCTATGCCAGTCATGGAAGGCAAGGCGCTGCTGTTCAAGCATTTTGCCAATGTTGATGCCGTGCCAGTTGTGCTGGATGTTCACGACACGGAAGAAATTATCGCTACGATTAAGGCGATTGCACCGAGTTTTGGAGCGATTAACCTCGAAGACATCGCTGCGCCAAAGTGTTTTGAGATCGAAGAGCGTTTGAAGGCTGAGTTGAACATTCCTGTTTTTCATGACGACCAGCACGGCACGGCGGTCGTGGTGTTGGCAGGTCTGATCAATGCCGCGAAACTAACTGAACGAGGCCTGACAGACTGTAAAATCGTAGTCATTGGTGCTGGGGCGGCTGGCACGGCGATCATTAAATTGCTGCACCTATACGGCGTGCGGAACATCGTGGCAGTGGACAGCCGAGGAATTGTTGGTGCGTCTCGCACTGATTTGAATGCGGAAAAAACTGCACTGTTAGAATATGTCGACGCGTCGCAAGCTGGTTCAATTGACGATGCCATCACTGACGCTGACATATTCATCGGTGTGTCACGAGCTGGACTGCTCACACCTGAATTAGTACAAAAAATGGCAAAAGATCCAATCGTCTTTGCCCTGGCCAACCCAGTGCCAGAAATCATGCCAGACGTCGCCCAAAAAGCAGGCGTAGCAATCATCGCCACTGGCCGCAGCGATTTCCCAAACCAAGTCAACAACTCCCTAGCCTTCCCCGGCATCTTCCGCGGTGCGTTGGATAATGGAGTGAAAAAAATTACCGATCAGCACAAATTGGCCGCCGCCGAGGCCTTAGCGGGACTAGTCGAAAACCCAACCGTCGATAAAATCATTCCGACCGCATTCGACACAGGTGCAGTTGAAGCTGTTTCGAGTGTCATCAAATAGGTCTACACGCCCGCACCGTGCCTAGCCGCATCAGTTGAATCTTCACCAGTAAATATCGGCAATAGATGATCCTGTCTATTCTTATCACAAGCCCCTAAATATAATATTACTTCTGTTATATTAGACTTCTGAAGCGATATTTTAGCATCACTCTCATCGGGCAGGCTTGCAACGCCCATCTTCGACACGTAGACCCTTTTAGCATTAGCCGACTGCGGTTTCCATGCATAAATTGTAAATGGATAAACTTCCTTCAATCTATTATCTACGCCCACTGGCAAGTTCACTGAATGGTCTTTTGAATTTGCTACACATCTGGCGACCATATTCAATTTAGTAAGAATAATAGGTAGAATACGCTGTCTTTTCTTCTTAGTCTCGTACCCCGACATCTTATGCTCAACCTTCTTGGCAGCTTCAGTGCGTGCGTCAATGACAGCTACAGCAGAGCCATTGCCCGCCTCAACATGTAGCACTTCCACAATTGAATCCTTTTCAAACCATGGAAATGTTTCACTGTCAAGTATTATAGTGTTCCCAGCTTTCATTCCAATCTCCATCAACTGAGAACCCGAATCGTCTATTTCATAATCAATCGTCTCGCTGCGGCCACTCTTTTTCGCCACCCCACTTAAACCGTCAACAGCCACGCCGGGGGCCACTATATACGTGTCCAGCTTCGCAGCAAACAGATCCAGCCTATCCTCCAAAATCCTACTTGCTTTTTCTTCAACCATAAGCCTAGCCACACTTAGGATCTCTGAATGATTTTTCCTGGTTATTTCTTTAATATATTTTGCAGCCAGCTCTTCCCCGTTAGGAATCTTTATCTTGTTTAGAAAATCAAGGATATTCTTTGCCTCTTTTAAGTCTTCATCATAATTAATGAAAGATATTGTGCCTTTTTCATTAGTTTTTCGGTCTATAAACTTTTTCAACAATCTATGTAAAGTTTTTCCATTGTCACAACCTAAAGAAACCTCAGATTCGTCAATCTCAAAATCTTCAGGCAAAGTAGGGTTTTCTTCTGCAGCAAAATCTTCGATCACCCCCTCCTTAGCTTTCGCCATAAAACGCATATATTCACGATCTGCCGTTTCAGGATCAAGTTTATTTTTACGCTGCCATTCTTCTATACCAAGAATATTGGTGTCATCAACTTGACAGTATTCTGGAATATTCACCTTAGCCAGCTTGGCGGGGAAAATTGCATTAAGCGAAGAGATAAACTCCTCACACAATCGACGATATGATTCGCTAAAATCTTCTCGTAGCGATTCATAAATGTCCTCTGGGCTACAAGGTAGATTAACAGGACGAGACAATTCATCATATTTAGCCTTGATCTGATCAAACACATCGGCGACTTCTTCGTAACCCTCCCTGTAATAACTGCGAGATACTTCATCTTTAATTTTACCCAGCTCTCTATTGATCGTATTTTTTACATATTCAATAACGTCCAAACATTGCCTCACAGGATCAGTTTCCTGACATAACATCTCACCATTAACAGAACCATTTACTGGCACTTCACTCATGAAAGATTATTATATAAGCTAATGTCTATAAAGTCAATTATATAGCCTTGTTAACTTCATCGAGCGTCGTCTCGCCTCGCAGTGCTGCCAACACTCCAGCCTGCAGAAGAGTTACCATGCCATTCTTCTTGGCAACTTTTTCAACCGTCTCGGCATGCACATCACCAAAATCACCACGCAAGAAACCTTGAATATTCTCGTCAACCACCAGCTGCTCCATCACTGGAATCCGCCCCTTAAAGCCAAACGGCGCATCATCAGTCGGCACTGGTCGCCAGAGAGTAAAAGTATCAAGATCTGGACAATCTACATCATCTGGCAAATCTTTCAAAACCTCTTTGACCCATTTACGTGTTGCTGGATCTGGCTCATATTCTTCCTTGCTCTCGTCCCATAATTTACGCACCAATCGCTGAGCGATCACAAGCCGCACCGCCGAGCTAAAAATTGGATTCTGCCCAATCATATCAATAATGCGACTAAACGCTGCCGAAGTCGAACTGGCGTGGAATGAACTCAAAACCAAATGTCCCGTAATTGATGCCTGAATTGCTGTCTTGGCGGTCTCTTGATCACGAATCTCACCAATCATCACCACATCTGGATCGAGACGCAGCACACTACGCAACCCATCAGCGAAACGTCGCCCAGCGGTCGTATCAATCGGAATCTGCGTAATTCCTGGAATGGTATTTTCCACTGGATCCTCGAGCGTGATAATTTTTCTGTCTGGCGTATTCAAGGCGTTCAAAATACTGTACAGTGTCGTCGATTTACCAGATCCAGTCGGACCAACCATCAAAACCATGCCTCGCGGATGTGAAATAATTTCGTCAATCTGCCGACGCTCCCTCGCTGAAATATTCAGCAGATCAAGATTCAACATTGCCGTGTCAAAATTGAACAACCTTAATACAATATCAAGACCGTAAACTGTCGGTATCGCTTCAACACGCAAGTTAAGAACATGTGTCGCACCTTCACGATGAATCTCCTGCTGCATACGTCCAGACTGCGGCTCGGTGGAGGCGGTAGAAATGTTGGCATGGGAAGCTAATGTCGCCATAATCACACGATAACGATCCCGACTGAGCTCGGCCACCGTGTGCAACGCACCATCAACTCGCATGCGAATCCGAATCGACTCACGCTGGTTTTCAATATGAATATCAGATGCACCAAGTTTATCCGCTTGATCCACCAGATAATTAAACACGTCGTTCGTACCGACAGTCGCCAAAGTCTGCGTCACTTGTGCCAGCGTGTCGCTGTCGCCCTCCCTAGCAATTTCAATATCGTCATAAATCACTTTTTTAGGCGGGTCAAACCGCAGCATAATTGACCGAAACGCTGAACCAGAAATTAAGAAAAAGAAAGCTCTCTTGCCGTCTTCAGTATACTTGTCCGCCATATGTGCCATCAGCGACTGCGGCGTTTGAGAAGTTACCCCAAACCGATACGATTGATCATCTTCATTAAACGCCAGCGGAACTAGCCGACCACTGTACATTTCATCAATAGTCAAGACATCTTTTAATAGAGGTATGTCATTCTCGAACTCACGACCATCAAGATATTGCAGCCCTAAAATAGAAGCCCGTCGTCGGGTTGCCTCCTCATCTTGATCTCGTCGTCGTTCCTGGATCCTATCTTCGTCCATACGTTCATTATACCAAAAAGCTTACGTTTTTATGAATGTTATAATAAATGACATGAATCCAGAAATTACTTTACTTGTTCATAATATTCGCTCAACCCACAACGTTGGAGCAATTTTCCGCACGGCAGAGGGTTTCGGCGTTAAGCAAATTATCCTCAGCGGCTACACACCATACCCCGACCTTTCCCTGCAATATCAAGCACCACGCTGTGCTTTTACCGACGATGAGCCGCAGCCAAAAGACCCTCGCCTACCGCATATTAGAGAAAAAATCACTAATCAAATTCATAAAACTGCTCTTGGGGCAGAATCTTTGGTGCCGTTTCAATTTTTTGAACGGATTGAAGATTGGCTTAGGCAAAACGAACAGGGCGACAATCAGCCAATTATCGCCCTGGAACAATCCAGAGACAGCGTGATGTTACCTAATTTCCAGCCGCCAAAAAAATTCGCTCTACTACTCGGCGAAGAAGTCCACGGCATAACGGAAGATCTTCTACACCAGTGCAATCTGGCAGTAGAAATCCCAATGTTTGGCCAGAAAGAATCATTTAACGTGTCGGTCGCCTGCGGCATAGCTCTGTATGCATTAACCACCCAGCAATAGGCCACAGTTCCCGTTAACGGTTACTATTTCATTCCACCAAAAAACCGGCTAACGC
>DAIQMM010000045.1:0-5089 GCA_036788915.1 Nanosynbacter sp.
GCGTTAGCATGTGCTCTCGAGGAAAACGTCTACAACTCAGTCAACAACAGTTCCATTGTTCAATCAATTGGCAGCAATTTCGAATCAATGCTACGCCAAAATAGCGGCTGGATTAGATTTTACGCCCAACAACGTGCCCAAAGAGGGCCACTAGGTACGATTGACGAAAACACAGCTTTTCGAAGATGGTATATAGGCATAATGAGCTCCTGCATCAGAGAAAGTAGTAGTACTACCGAAATAGATCTACAAGCTGGCAAGAATTACGGCAATAAGTTTACAGAATGTCTAGAGAGGAATGGTGTTGATTTAGCTAACTCACAAAGAAGCTCTATAGCCGCAATAATTAACAGAAATAAGGGTGTCGATGTCGCAGCCGACAATCAAAGTATTGAAAGCAATTTTGTCGAAACCAACGTCTCAAATCAATCGGATCAAGAGTCAGAAGGTGCCCCTGGCTGCAATATAGAATCAATGGGCTGGCTCATTTGCCCGACAATGACTGTCGTTGCTGGAATTAGCGACAGTGCCTTAAGTGCGATAACTAGTTTCTTAACGATCAAGCCGTCTATCCTCAACATGGATAGTAAAACACACGAAGCATGGAGCTACTTCCGCAATATCGCCAATGTCTTGTTTGCGGTGATGTTTATGTGGGTAATCTTCTCTCAAGTCAGCAACGTCGGCATCAGCAATTACGGCATCAAGAAAATGTTGCCAAAATTAATCATCGGAGCGATCTTGGTTAACGCCTCATTCATCATCTGTCAAGGTGCAGTTGACCTATCAAACGTTCTCGGCAATGCACTAAGCGATTTTTTTGATAAAATAGCAGGCTCAGTGCAGTCAACAGAAGCGGCAGGAGTGGGGGATAGTTTTATGGCGGTCATATTGGGAGGCTTGGCACTTACAGGCGCCTTGGCACTAGCCTTTCTGGCAATTAGTGTACCAACTCTACTGGCGGTACTATTGGTATTAATATCAGTTGTCGTAATATTAATCGGCCGACAAGCTATCGTTATATTATTAATCGCCATTTCACCAGTCGCGTTTGTAGCCTGGCTGCTACCAAATACAGAAGGACTTTTCAAAAAATGGCTAGGCTTGCTTAAGGGAATGCTTGTAGTGTTTCCGATAATTAGCTTACTGTACGGAGCGGGAAGATTAGCTTCAGCAGTGCTAAATAATGCCGCTGGAGATGCTGGAACGGTCGAAGCCTTCGGAATGCAGATTGCAGCACTCGGTGCGTCAGTCATACCGCTTGGTGCAACACCGCTTGTCTTACGCAGCTCCTTAAACTCTCTAGGTGCGATCGGTGGAAAATTAGGTGGACTTACTGGTATGGCTAACAAAAACCTCATGGGGGCAGTGAGTGGCAAATCGAGATTAGGCGACTTCGGCAGGAAAATCAAATCCGGCTCAGCACAGAGACAAGCCAACAGGCGAGCAGGAGTATCTCCATTTGGGGAAAAACTATCTGGCAGCAAGTATGGGATTGTACGCGGGTTCGGAGGGGTAGCATCGTCATTTGCTAATGCATCAGCACGGCTCGACACTTCTCCCTTTGGTCGAGCTCTTGGCCTAGATAAGGGAGTTTATGCCGCCCAAGATGCTGTCGACAAGGCAGCTGACGAGGCTGCATTAAGGGAGCTAACTTATAAATATAACGGAGATGCTGTCCTTGCACTAGAAAATAGCGGTAATTCACATGTTCAAAAAATGGCGGTCAAGCAGCTGGCGGAAAAAGGAGAGTGGGGTGCGATACAGATGGCAGAATATCTCCGAAGTGGCCATGCAATTACTAGCGTCGGCATGGCAGAAGCTATGAGTGGAATGAAAGGTTACCATGCTGGTGTAGGTGCGGCGGGAACAGAGGCACTCAAGAGTCTGCAAGCAAATCCTGAAGCTCCCGTCTCATTCAATCCTGGACAGCTTGACAAAATGGCCACGAAAGTATTGGCAGGTATGTCTGCTGGAGACGTCTCAAGACAGTCAGCTGATGCAATTAAATCCGTTGATACGCTTAAGAATAGTTCGACAGCCAGTCCCGACGATCTGGCCAATATTCAAAAAGTCCAAGAATCAGCCGCTGTGGTACTTGGTTCAGACAGGTTACTAGAAAACACCAAAAAAGAGACAAGAGATGCCCTCTCAAAGCTTTAAGCTACACTGCAGCAATTTAGCACTCCAGTCAATATATAAACTACAGCCATGCATTGACTTTTTATCTTAAAAATGCTACAATAAAGCAAGATGGAGCGGTTTTATACATTAACACACCCCTTGACTCATCGGGTGAGGTTGTCTTTCGTTTTACTTATCAGCCTCCTGATAGGTCTGTTTTTTGCCACCTTTTTAACAGCCGCTCCCGCACATGCCGCTGACGCAAATTGGAATGGTCGCGACATTGTCTATAACAATAAAACCTACACCCCGTCAAACGACAGTGCAAAGAATGAAAAGCTCGGTGTGCCAAATGGCTCGTTAGTATATATAAATCAATCAGGCAACGACGTAAATGTCATTTACTTTCCCGCTGGAGACGTGAACTCATTATCCTCAGTCAATCACGTCAGCTATTCATTCACGCCACCAGATACCTACACTAAAAAAGGCGACAGCAGCACTGTATCCATCGAATCTCCATCAGAAAATACCACCAGCTCAACCTGCGACGTTCAGGGCCTGGGGTGGTTTATTTGTCCAGCAGCCAATGGGTTAGCTCATGGCATGGATTGGATGTATGAAAAACTGGCAGCCTTTCTAAAAACACAACCACTGGAGACAACCAATAAACGTAGCGGTTTATATATTGCCTGGGATGTTATGCGCAACTTCGCCAACATGGCATTTATCGCTGCTTTTTTGATAATCATTTACTCACAAACAACCTCTGTCGGCATTAGCAATTACGGAATTAAGCGGCTGCTACCACGGCTGATTATCGCAGCATTAGCAGTCAACTTGTCATTTTATATTTGTGCGATTCTAGTAGACATCTCGAATATAGCAGGATACTCATTGCAAGACGTATTTATGAACATCAAAAATACTGTCTCTACCACTGGAACGACAACCGTTAATACTTCAACCTGGACAGCCATAGTTAGTAGCGTACTATCAAATGGGGCCTTCTTTGGTGGACTGGGGGTGGCGGTGGGTGTATTTGGAACAGAATTGCTTCCTTTTGTTTTGCCCTTACTCGTCGGCTTAAGTTTGACGCTTTTATTAGTTCTACTTATTATGGCGGCACGCCAAGCACTAATCATCATTCTTATCGTTATCTCACCACTAGCATTTGTCTGCTATTTACTACCAGGCACCGAGCAGTGGTTTAAAAAATGGCAAAGTACTTTTACGACAATGTTGATATTTTTTCCAGCATTTGCAGTAGCATTCGGCGGAGCACAGCTGGCGGGTATTATCATAATTCAAAATGCGGGTGGCGAAAATGGTGCAATAATGCAAATTCTAGGTCTAGCTGTACAGGCCGCACCACTCCTACTGACACCACTAATCTTGAAGTTAAGCGGTGGCGTGCTGAACCGAATCGCTGGTATGGTAAACGACAAGAATAAGGGTTGGTTTGACAAGTCAAAGAACTGGGCAAAGGAAAGAAGCGAGCTCAGAAAACATCAAAAATACAACTCAAAAGGGCGACCAATCAGTGCTGCCCGACGAAAATTTGGTGATCGTGGACGTAAACGAAGAGCAGATTTGGAATCTTACCGAACCAACACCCAGGCGTTATATGAAGGCTCTGCACGCGGAAGGAGACAGGCTCTGTTTAACAGCGAGGTTGCGGACAGAGCAGCTCTAGCAAAAGAGCAAAATGCCAACGCTTATGAAGAAATTAAGGCTGGATACGCATCGACGGGGATTGAGCGGACTAGAACAGATCGGTTGTTGCGACGAGCTTCATCAACATGGTCAACTCGTCAAGATTTGAAACAGCAAGAAGAATTCGACCGAGCACGAGACTTGAGTCGTCAATTAGCACTGGAAGGTATGCGTAAGTCAAATGCTCAACGAGCTCAGAACAAGCAGCTGGCAGAAGCTATCTTAAATGATAGCAATCTTCAGAGACAGGCCGCTGGCAATGTTTACCTTGACGAGAATGGAAACAACCTCGGTATGGATGCTGCATTAGCGACCGCTATTGCGACAACACGTAGCGAGACAGGCAAGTCGATTGATGAGGCTCAACAGATTATGAAACACTTCAAGATGAACTCATCGCAGCGACAGACATTGGCGAAAGGTGGTGTCGTGGAAATTAGAGATGACACAGGTCGAGTTATCCGCAGGTTCGACAGCAACAGTCCATACCTTCGTGAAGCAGCCATTGAAGAGCAGATTAAGGTCGGTACTGTGGCAGAAGTCGCCGAGCTGGTCAGCGTGCTAGGTCCAGAATATCGCGGTACCGTTTCTTCAGCATTGGCAGCGTCTGGCGTGAAAGGAAAGGCACCGTTTATGGGTGGTAAGCTTATCGATGACATTATTAAGGGTGATGTTTACAATAGAGACACGCTTGATAACTACATCGCCAGTTGGCTGGCTGGCGGTAAGTTTAAGGCCGAAGATATCGCGGTAACCGACCCTCAGGGTATTCAGCTATTGAAAGAAGCCTTAATGAGTACACACGGCGGATCTATTACGGCCGAGAGAAGGAAGAGTCTTAAGGATATGATTGATACCGTATTGACCGACAGAGAACTCAGCTCGAAGACGACCGATGAAGCTAAGATTAGATTTAGAGACCTTAAGAATATGCTCTAAATCTGATATACTATAACCAGTATGTCTGTTTATAAAGTTCCTCAAGATGTGGAGGCTGAAGATAAACTGCTTGGGCCATTTAGTTTTAAGCAGTTTATTTTTTTGATGATTTCAGTGGTTGGATTTGCATTAGCATACGCTTTGGCAATGGTAGTATTACCACTAGGGATTATTCCACTGCCAGTAGCTTTTTTCTTCGGCATATTGGCTCTGCCATTAAAAAAAGAGCAGCCGATGGAGGTATATTTTGCAGCCATCATCTCGTTCATGCTAAAACCAAAAAAACGACTATGGCAACCAGAGCTAACGC
>DAIQMM010000046.1:0-5059 GCA_036788915.1 Nanosynbacter sp.
GCGTTAGCCGCCAGTTGCTTGTGCTGCTCACTTGATTGGTAATGAGCCTTTTATTTACACCTGGGCTGATGATTTTTTCGTCAGTAAACCTGGCGTTACCAAGCAGCTGATCGAGACGTATGAGCGATATGGCGGCAGCGTATTGGCTTGCAAACGTGCTGAGAATGATGGCGAGTATGATAAATATGGATTCGTCAGCGGGCAGTCTGAGCAAACTGGTGAAATTAAAGTTGAGCGTATCATTGAAAAGCCAGGCAAAGCTAACGCACCGAGTGAATTGGGTAGCGTCAGTGAATATCTGTTTACGCCAGAATTATTTGAGTATTTAGAGCGAGCCAGCGACTCTTTCACTGGACACGGAGAGTTTATGATTCAGCCAGTCGTTCAGGCGATGATCGATGATGGCTGGGGTGTTTATGCTCGTGAAATTAGTAACGGCAAGTTTTATGATACTGGAGATAAATTGGAATATCTTAAAACGGTAATTGATTTTGGCTTGCGTGATCCTAATTTTGGCGAGCAGCTGCGTGAACATCTGACAGAGCAGTTGAAATAGGGTATACTGAAGGCATGAGCGGATTATTGGCATTTCTTGTTGTGTTGATGATTATTCTTCTTGTGGCGGTTGTGGTCATGATGATTTCGATTATCAACCTTACTCGCCATATTCGGCGTTCACAGGAGAATGTCGAGGCGGTGCAGCGTCGAGTGGCGAAGATCGATACGCTTGTTAGTATTGTGTCGGCTGGTACGTTGGCTGCTCGGCTGCTGTTTTCAGAGAATCAGTTTGGCAAGTATTTTGCGAAAAGAAGGAGTTATAATGCCAGAAAAAAGTCCCAAAAAACGACCAAATAGTATTACGAAAAAGATCATTCAAGATAACGATAACGGTGCGAGACAGGCGATTATCGAAGATTTATTTTTTGATTTTCATCGGTCGCGGCGACAGGTTTATTGGATGAACTTTTGGCGTGGGCTGTTTTTTGGTATTGGTAGTGTGGTCGGTGTAACGATATTTGTTGTGCTTTCGGTCTGGATACTGAGCAAGACGGCGGATATTTTTCCTGCGATGGCTGATTTTATTAATACGCTAGTTGACACCATGCAGCGTCGCCGCTAGCGTGATATAATTGAGGGAATGGCAGAGGAGGCGAAAAGGCAGGTTAATTCGACGGCGTTACAGCCGTCTGATTTTGTGCACCTTCATAATCACACGTTTCATTCGGTGCTAGATGGCTTGACCAAGATTAACGACTTGGTTGATAAGGTCAAAGAGTTTGGCATGGAGGCTGCAGCGGTTACTGACCACGGCACGATGAGTGGTATCTTGGATTTTTACAAGACCGCCAAGTCTGCGGGCATTAAACCGATACTTGGTATTGAGACATATATGGCGGCGAGGTCTCGCTTTGATCGCGATCCAGGTAAAGACAAGCGACGTTTCCACTTGACAGTATTGGCGATGAATAATACTGGCTTTCATAATTTAATGAAGCTGTCGACTCAGGCTAATCTGGAGGGAATGTATTATAAGCCGCGGATTGATCGTGATTTATTGAAAGAGCTGAACGAAGGACTGATCGTGCTGAGCGGTTGTGCTAGCAGTGAATTGAGTGTGGCTCTTAAGGAAGATGATTACGAGCGGGCTCGTGAAATTGCCAAGTGGTATAAGTCGGTTTTGGGCGACCGCTATTATTTGGAGCTGCAGGATCACGGTCATCCGAAATCAAACACGCATTGGGACGTTCAGGCGAAGATCAATGAAGGTTTGATTAAGTTGTCAAAAGAGTTGGATATTGAGATGGTGGTAACTTGTGATGGGCATTACTTGACGCATGCGTACCAGGACGCTCATGAGATTTTGCTGTGCGTTGGCACTGGCTCTTACTTGAGTGATGAGAAGCGAATGAGCTTGAAAGATTTTGAATTGCACTTGACTGATCCACGTGACATCATCGACCACTGGGGTGAGGAGTATCCTGAGGTGGTTCGCAATACCAAAAGAGTGGCTGACCGCTGCAATGTTGAGATTGAATTGGGGCGTATCCTTATTCCTAAATATCCTTTGCCTGAGGGCGAGAATGAACATTCGTATCTGCTGAGATTAACATACCAAGGATTGCTGCAGCGATATAACGGCGTTTCAAAGGAAGAAGCCGAGAAATTGGACCCCGAAGAGATCATTCCGCAGTTGTCTGATGAAGTCTGTCAACGTGCCGAGATGGAGCTGGGCGTGATGGGCAATATGGGCTATGAAGGTTATTTCTTGATCGTTCAGGATTTTATTAACTGGGGTAAGTCTAAGGGTATCGTTTTTGGTCCAGGTCGTGGATCGGCGGCTGGCTCGATCATTGCTTATGCGTTGAATATTACTGATCTTGATCCGCTGAAATATGGCCTGCTGTTTGAGCGTTTTCTTAATCCTGACCGTATTTCCATGCCAGATATTGATGTCGATATTCAAGATACTCGCCGTGATGAAGTGATTGAGTATTGTGCTGAAAAATATGGTCGTGATCACGTGTCGAATATTGCGACATTCGGCAAGATGTTTGGTCGCATGGCGGTTCGTGATGTCGCCAGGGTGCTGGAGGTGCCGTATGCCGAGAGCGACCGCCTGGCAAAGCTGGTGCCGCCGCCAAACCAAGGTCGTCATATTCCGCTGTCGGTGAGTATCAAAGAAGATGCTGATTTGAAGAACGAGTATGAGAACAATCCGACAGCCAAACAGGTGCTTGATTATGCAATTCAGCTCGAGGGAACGATTCGCAGTCACGGAGTTCACGCCTGTGGTGTGGTGATCGCACCAGAGACGCTGGTGAATTATATTCCTCTGGAGATGGCTCAAAAAGGGGTTATCGCAACGCAATTTCCGATGGGCGAAGTCGAGGATTTAGGTCTACTTAAGATGGACTTTTTGGGACTTAGTAACCTGACGATTATCAATAATGCCATGCGTATTATTCGCAAAGTTTACGGCGAGACGATTAACTTGTCGACGTTGCCGCTTGATGATAAATTGACCTATGAATTATTCCAGCGTGGCGACACCACTGGCGTGTTCCAGCTCGAGTCGGCGGGCATGAAGCGTTATTTGCGTGGACTAAAGCCGACTACATTTGAGGATATCATCGCTATGGTGGCATTGTATCGTCCAGGGCCGATGCAGTTTATCGATTCATTTATCAAGCGTAAGCATGGTCAGGAGGAAATTACCTACTTGCACCCTGGCATGAAAAACTCGCTGGAGAATACTTACGGCATTTTGGTTTATCAGGAGCAGTTTATGCAGATTTCCAAGGAGTGGTGCGGCTTTACTGGCGGGCAGGCGGACACTTTGCGAAAGGCTGTCGGTAAGAAGAAGATTGACTTGATGAAGAAGGTTAAGCCAGAGTTTGTTGAAGGTGCGGTCAAGGTCGGTGGTGCTACGCGTGAGATGGCAGAGACTTTCTGGACACAGCTTGAAGAGTTCGCTAACTACTGTTTTAACAAGTCTCACGCCGCTTGTTATGGCTTGATCGCTTACTGGACGGCATACCTTAAGGCTCATTATCCAGATGCGTTTATGGCGGCATTGATGACTAGCGATGCTGACGACACTGACCGTCTGGCGATCGAAATGACTGAGTGTAAACACATGAATATCAATGTGCTGAGTCCTGACGTTAACGAATCGTTTGTCGAGTTTGCGGTGGTGCCGAATGAGCAGAAGATTCGCTTCGGCATGTCGGCAGTGAAGGGAGTTGGCGTTGGTGCGGTCGAGGAGGTGCTGCGAGCTCGTGAAGACGGTCCGTTTACTTCTATTGAGGATTTTGCACGGCGTGTATCGACCAGCAAGTTTAATCGGAAGGCTTGGGAATCGCTGATAAAATCGGGTGCATTTGATACTTTTGGTGATCGGTCTGATTTGC
Source organism: Nanosynbacter sp. (assembly GCA_036788915.1). Classification (GTDB taxonomy): domain Bacteria; phylum Patescibacteriota; class Saccharimonadia; order Saccharimonadales; family Saccharimonadaceae; genus Nanosynbacter. The sequence continues at coordinate 3,912 of DAIQMM010000046.1, forward strand.
TATTTAATCTTGATACCATTACTGCCTTCGCCTCAAAGCTGCAAAAGCAGGCTGCCAGTGGGCAAACTGATTTATTTGGCATGCTGAGTAGTGATGATTCGGCGAGTGCACAGCCGATGCTTCAGTTGCAACCTTCGCCAGTCAAGCATCCCGACAAAGATCAGCTGATGTGGGAGCGGGAATTGTTGGGTCTGTACATTAGTGCTCACCCGCTTGATAAGTACGAGACATATTTGAGCGAGCAGGCACAGCCTTTGACGCAGCTGGTGCCAGAATATGACAGTCGGACGATGACGGTCGGTGGAATCATCACTTCTGTGCGTACGATCGTTACCAAGTCCGGCTCAAAGATGGCTTTTGTTGGCTTGGAGGATAAGTTCGGCGAGGGCGAGGTTATCGTTTTCCCGAATCTGTACGAGAAGGTTGGCGGAAAATTGCTTCAAGATACCGTGATTCGAGTGACGGGAAAGAACTCGGCACGTGATCGTGATGGTAGTTTGGGTAGCGAAAGTAAGTTGATCGCTGACGATATTGTTATTATTACGGATCAGGATATCACTAGTTATGAATCGACTGGCAGAAAGATGGAAGCTCCAAAGGTCAGTTCGAAGTATAAACAAGAGAAGCGAGCAGAGTTTCGTTCTCGGCAGAATCCTGCATCATCAGCGGTGAAAACGCAAAACTCCAAGCCTGCAGTAAAGACTACTCCTCCTCCAGCTCCAGTTGAAGTGTCGTCGCGTCTATTCCTGCACGTTAAGGATCCAGCTGATCATGAAAAATTGGTGGCGTTAAAATCTCTCTGCGGCGAGTTTCCTGGCACGACGGACGTTGTCTTGGTACTGGGTGAAATTGACAAGTCTGCCATGCGTATGCCGTTTAAGATTACTGCTGAAGATGGTTTATTGAGCAAACTGCACGAGGCCTTGGGTGAAGAATGTGTTAAATTGCAATAATCTTTCTCTTGGTACCATTCTCCAATGAAAATAGCCCGCCGAAAACGTGCTCAAGCTGAAACTGGATAATTCAACCCAGGAAACGCGAGAAATTGCGTCTCGACTCAGATTGAACCAATTTTCAGCGAGCTATTTTCGTGCGGGCTAAAAAGCCCTTTCACCACCGCTCATTAGAGCGGCCGGGAGAGCTAACGC
>DAIQMM010000047.1:0-5035 GCA_036788915.1 Nanosynbacter sp.
GCGTTAGCTATTTTCTTTGATTTTGATAATACAATTACTGGCTTCGGAGAGGAAATAAAAGACCCTGAAAGAAAAGTATTAGAACGCCTGGGCGAAGCTGGTATTAAGCCGTTCGTAGTTACCAATGCTCACGCTAGCCGAATTAATACAATTAGAGATAATCTGACAGGTCTCATCGATCCAGAAAATATCATCAATCCCGAATGTTGCACCGACACTCGCATCTCTTCTATTATGGCAGAAAAGCCGTCATCAAAGATGATCGAATACGCCCTAGCAAGATACTCCCTCAAAGCCAGTCAAGTTTTGCTCATTGGCGACAGGATATTTAATGACATTATCGCTGGAAATAGAGCGGGGGTTCGCACAGCTCTCGTATCATCGCTTGGGCGCGAGCATGCTGCTGTTGAATATTTTCAGCGACCAGTTGAGAGTTTACTACGTGCGATGTGGGGCCTACCAGTAAATGCTGAAGATTTTCCACGAACACTGATGCCCACGCCACCCCAAAACGAAGTATGGTATAATTCCGTAGAACCAATTCGATAATATAGCACTTGGCAAAAAGCAAATGGCAAAACGTAAAAATACAGAAGAAATCCGCCTTAAAAAACGCGATCTTTGGGTTAAGAGGACGATGCAGTAGAGCGGACTAGATCAGACCGAAGTCGAGTCTCTACTGATGACTCCGCGAACACAAAGCGTGCGAGTAAACCCGCTGGCAGCTGGAGATATCCCAACCGATTTACTAGCAAAACCCGTCAGCTGGTGCGGTAACGGTTACGAAATAGTCAAAGGTGAAGAGGAAGAATATAACGAACTATCACAGTCCGGCAAGATCTACATCCAAAACGCCGCCAGCTGGCTGCCAGTCATAGCCCTAAATCCTCAAGCGGGCAACAGCGTTCTCGACGTTTGTGCGGCTCCTGGCGGCAAATCCAGCCATATTCAAGCCTTGACGAATAATAAATCCCGCCTTATCTGCAATGACAACTCTAAACCACGACTGATGAAACTTCAGGCCAATATGAAGCGTCTTGGCGTGCAGGCAGAATATTCGCTAACCGATGCCACGCGACTGAGTCGCCACGACCTTGGCGAATTTGATAAAATCTTGCTTGACGCACCGTGTTCTGGCGAGGGGTTAATGACCTTGCGGCCAGAAGATAGTAAATTATTCGACAGTTGGTCGGTCGCTCACATTCGCCGCCTGAGTGATCTACAGAAACGAATTATTTCTGAAGTATGGCAGCTGCTCAAGCCTGGCGGCACCCTTGTTTACAGCACTTGCACCATGGCACCAGAAGAGAACGAAGCCGTGGTAAATTACCTATTACGCCGCCAAGACGATGCCGAACTTCTACCAATAAAAATTGCTAATTTACCAAACCGCCAGCCAGCCGTCCAGTCATGGAATAATCGCAATTTCACTCATGACCTCAGTAATTGTCTCCGCCTCGCTCCAGGCCGCCTGACTGAAGCTTTCTTCGTCGCCCTACTTCACAAAACAACAGACGAGAAATAGATGATATAATAAAACTATGACAAAACCAGTTATCCTCACCGGTATTCGCAGTAACGAAGAACCGACGCTTGGCAATTACCTTGGTGCGTTTGTGCCGATGGTTGACATGCAACGCCGTTTTTCTGGCGATTACCAGATCAATATGTTCGTACCAGACCTACATAGTTTTACTACGCCGATTGATCACACAACACTTTATCAAAACACTTTGAAAAATCTCAAGTATTTTATCGCCGCTGGACTGGACATTCATGATGAAAACACCTTTATTTATCGTCAGAGTTTCATTCCAGCCCACGCTGAGCTGGCTTGGATTCTTGACTGCTTTACTTACGTTGGCGAAATGCAGCGAATGACGCAGTTCAAGGAGAAGTCGTCCGAGCATGCTTCTAGCGTAACCATGGGGCTAATGAATTATCCAGTCTTGATGGCAGCTGATATTTTACTGTATAACGCCGCTTACGTGCCAGTTGGTGAAGATCAGTTCCAGCACCTGGAGATTACACGTGATATCGCTACTCGCATGAACAATAAGTTCGGCGAATTGTTTGTCGTACCCGAACCAACTGCTAAACAAACTTCGTTCATTCGAAGAGACAGCGGTCTGCGTATCCGCAGTCTAACCAATCCTGAAAAGAAAATGAGCAAAAGCTCTGATGATGAAAAATCGAAAATAAATCTCAACGATACACCAGAGCAGGCGAGGAAGAAAATTATGTCAGCCACGACCGACAGCGTGGGCGTGATTAATTTTGATTGGCAAACCCAGCCTGGCGTGACGAATCTGCTGCAATTACTATCAATTTTGACTGGCCTGACGCAAGATGAAGTCAACAGTGAATGGATCGGACAAACTCAATACGGTCCGCTCAAAAAAGCAGTTGCTGAGGCAGTAGTAGACTTTTTGACTAATTTCCAAAACCGCTTAGCACAGATTTCTGATGAAGAATTGTTAGCGACCCTGGAACGTTCTGAGGCTGCCATGAGTAAAATTGCCAATGAAACTTTATTGCGTGCCCAAAAAGCTGTCGGATTGAGGAAATAGAGCGTGAAAGTTTCTGTGCGGACATTGTTAAAAATTGCCCGTTTGTACGGCGTTGCCGACGACAATACTTCTGTCAAAGATCTACGTCATCTTGATACGGCCGCCGAAGAGTCATTCACCAGAAGCACTTTTACCTTAAATAAGCAAAAATATGCCATTCTTTTTGGGTCGGCGGTTGACATGGAAGATCTTGATGAATTGTGGCCGCAACGCCCGAAGACAGCCGAACCGCTAGCCAATCCGCTCGATCAACTGTCCGTCGAGACACCGTTTCAGGGCAAGTTCGCCATAATGTTCCATATTCCGCCAGAAAAACAGCGACTCGACATCTTTTTATCGACCGATTTCGATTCGTCCTTGTCGCGATCACTTTGGCAAAAATACATTAAAGACGGACGAGTCTCCGTGAATGGCAAAGTTATCGCTCAGCCAAAGTACGAGGTTTCTTACGCGGACGATATCGCCGTCTCGTTTCCTGATACACCGAACAACGACAGCGATGTGCCTGTTATCTACGAAGACGAGGATATTATTGTAGCCAACAAGCCAAGTGGTTTACTGACGCACGCCAAAGGTGGCATCACAACAGAGCAGACATTAGCAGAAACATTCAGACAGAAAACCACCTTTGCTACGGATTCGACACGGCCAGGCATCGTACATAGACTAGACAGAGACACATCTGGGGTAATTGTCTTGGCACGACATGACTCTGCTGCCCGCGATTTACAGCAGCAATTTGCACACCGAACCGCCAAGAAAACTTATCTAGCCGTCGTCAGCGGCACGCCCAAGCACGAAAAGGCACTGATTGACCTGCCGATTGCCCGCAACCCCCGCCAGCCCAGTACTTTCACCGTCGATCCAAAGGGTAAGCCAGCTCAGACTTATTACGAAGTATTAGCCTCGGACGGCGAAAAAAGCCTATTACTACTACAGCCAAAAACTGGCCGAACGCACCAGTTGCGTGTCCACTTGAAGCAGATCGGCACACCAATTTGTGGCGACATCGTCTACGGCAAGGCTGGTCAGCGGCTTATGTTGCACGCCTGGAAATTGGACATTTGTCTGCCAAGTGGCGAGAGAAAAGAGTTTGTAGCACCAGTTCCGTCGATATTCTTTGACAGCTTCCCAGAGGTATCGCTGTGAGCAACAATTTAGCTATTCAAGATAAATCCACTCTCTTACAAACGGCAAAGAATCTGCCACACGCTCTTATCATTGAGGCAGAAGATGGACTTGATTATGAAAATGCTGTACGGCTTTTGATCGACAATTCATCGCTAGAAATCACGCATATTATGCCGCTTGAGAAGAAAAACGTCATCACGATCGAACAGATCCGAGAACTTGCCACACAACTACGCACATACGCCGTAAATCGCCGCTATATCATTATCCATCCCGCAGACTCCATGACCGAATCAGCCCAAAACGCACTGTTAAAATCGCTAGAAGAGCCGTCGAAAACTACTCATTTTATCCTAGTCGCACATCACCACGACAGTCTGCTTTCGACAATTCAGTCGCGTTGTCAATTGATCAAACTGCATCAAACCTCGCCGACACAAGATGAGGCACTTCTGAAAAATACTGACCTCACTCCGCAGCAACAGCAGCAATTACTATTTCTCGCTGGCGGCAGGCCACTGCTGATTAAAAAATTAGCCAATAGTCCTCAGCTTTTTGATGAATATCAACAGATTGCCACCGATGCCAAGCAGATATTGACGACGAAACACTCCTACAAAACCCTAGTCAAGACGCTATCTTACACTTCAGATCGGCAAAAGTCGCAGCTGCTTATAAGAACGCTTATCAATATGATCCGTTTTCAAGCACGAACACGCGGCATCGACCATAACCTGTCCGAACAGCTAGATAAAGCCACCAGGACAGAAGCGGCGTTAAACGCAAATGGCAACATTCGTCTGGCATTATTACAACTTGTGCTATAATAAAGAGAGCTATGTTTGGGTTATTATTAATCGTGGCATTAATGGCGTGGGTAATGCTTTATCATCCATCCATCAAGGAAACTGCCGATTTGCCAGCAAAAATATCAGAGAAGCTTGACCAATTGTGGGGGATTGCTCAGGATTCAATTCGTGAAAATAAATATCTTCGTGCTGAAAAGGCTCTGTTGACTATTCTGCGAGTTGACGAAAAAAACGCCACCGCTTATAACCGTCTAGGAATCTTGTACGCCAAGCAGCGTGCCTACAAAGACGCTATTGAATGCTTCGAGATCGCTCAGAGCCTCGAGCCAAGCGCCTCGAGCCTGCACAACGTCGGTCTTATTTATTACGAAACCGAAAATTATGAAAAAGCCTCTTTGGCGTTTGAGCAAGCACTCGACATGGAAGATGACTTGGCGGCCAGGTACATCGCTTACGCAAAGGTCCAAGAAAAACTTGGACACACGAAGAAGATGATTACAGCGTTAGAGAAAGCGGTGCTAACGC
>DAIQMM010000048.1:0-4986 GCA_036788915.1 Nanosynbacter sp.
CACCGACCTCAGGCTTATGAGTCCTGCGCTCTAACCAGCTGAGCTACGGTGCCACACTCAGGTAATTGTAGCAAATATTCTTTGGTTTCTCAAGTGTTATTGCCGCAAACACCTGACGAATGAATGTCAATGTGCGATAATGGTTATGTGCGATATATATTAGCGATCAGTGGTGGGGTTGATTCGGTAGTGTTGTTTGATTTGATGTTGCGAACCTCGAAAGATGTGGTGGTGGCACATTTTGATCACGGCATTCGTGCCGATTCGGAGGCGGACGCTCGCTTTGTGGCTGGTTTGGCAAAAAAACACGGCGTGCAGTGCATTATGCGGCGGGAGGAGTTGGGCTTGAATGCTAGCGAGGAATTGGCTCGTAATCGGCGATATCATTTTTTGCAAGAGGTGGCTGATGATTTTGGCGGCGTTGTTGTTACAGCTCATCATAGAGATGACATTATTGAAACTATTGCCTTAAATATTCATCGTGGCACACGCTGGCGTGGGCTATCTGGTATGAGTAATCAGCGGATACTCAGGCCACTTGGTGGCTGGACTAAACAGCAAATATATGACTATGCCTTAAAACATTCTTTAGAGTGGGTTGAAGATGAAACAAACCATAGCCAGCGGTATAAACGAAATGTGATGCGGCGGCGAATTAATCAAGAGATAGATATTGAAAAGCAGGTGAAATTGTATGATTTGTGGCGGGATCAGCAGAGGTTGCGGCGGGAGATTGAGCAGGCTTTGCTTGAGTTTGAGCCGATGATTAATAGTCGCTATTTTCTCAGCATGATCCCAGATAATCTTGCTCAGGAAATTATATACGGCTATGTTTTACGGCATGAAAATGTTTCATTATTACGAGGGCAGCTTGAGCGGGCGGCGATCGCTGTAAAAACCGCCAAGCCTGGGACGACGTGGCAAATTGGCGGCAACTTGGTGATGAAAATGACGATGAAAAATGTTACAATAGAACGAGTTGACTAGTTATTGTGAAAGGATAATGCGAGCATGGCTGTTAAGATGCCGAAGAAAAATGGAAAAAATAGCGTTAAGCAAATGGTTCGACTGAGTTTGTTTTGGGCGATATTGATTTTTATGGGGCTGATTTTTTACGCAGTACTCTTCCCTGCTGCTAACTTAAAAGAAGTGTCGTTGTCTGATGTGGTGCAGCGTGCCAATGAGGGTAAGATTGCTAAACTTGAGATTCAGGGCAATGACATTACTGTAACCGTTAAGGATCAGCAAAAGCCAACCGAAAAATCTGTTAAGGAGTCGAGTAGTATTTATGAACAGGGGCTGAGTAAGGATGCCAAGGTTGAGGTAAAAGTTGTGCCTCCGTCAACAACTGGTGAGGTGATGTGGAACCTGGCAGTGATGATCGTGCCAGTGGTCATTATCGTGGCTTTCTTTATGTTTATGATGAGGTCGGCTCAGGGTCAGAATAATCAAGCGATGGGCTTTGGTAAATCAAAGGCGCGGCTGTACGGCGAGGACAAAGAGAAGGTGCTGTTTGATGATATCGCTGGTAACGATAATGCCAAGCAGGATCTGCAAGAAGTCGTCGATTTCCTGAAACACCCAAAGAAGTATAAAGAATTGGGTGCCAAGATTCCGAAGGGCGTGCTGCTGGTCGGTAATCCAGGTACTGGTAAAACCATGTTGGCACGAGCAGTGGCTGGCGAGGCGGGCGTGCCGTTCTTCTCGATATCTGGCTCGGAGTTTGTCGAGATGTTTGTCGGTGTTGGTGCTTCTCGGGTGCGGGATTTGTTTACCAAGGCCAAGAAGAACGCACCATGTATCATCTTTATCGATGAGATCGACGCGGTTGGTCGTAAGCGTGGCTCGGGTATGGGCGGCGGCCATGATGAGCGTGAGCAGACCTTAAACCAGATTTTGGTGGAAATGGACGGTTTTGATGGCGAGACGAACGTGATCGTGTTGGCGGCCACTAACCGAGCGGATGTACTTGATCCTGCCTTGCTACGACCAGGTCGATTTGACCGACGAGTGAATATTACCTTGCCAGAGCGTAAGGACCGTGAAGCAATCCTCAAAGTTCACTTCAAGAAAAAACCAACCGATGAGACGGTTAACCTCGATAAGTTGGCAGCCAAGACGGCTGGATCAAGCGGTGCTGACCTCGCGAATATTGCCAACGAAGCAGCGATCATCGCCGCCCGTCGCAACAAGAAGAAAATTACCAACGAAGAATTGACCGAGGCTTTTGAGCGAGTGGCGATCGGTCCAGAACGCAAGGCCAAGGTGATGAATGACCACGAGAAGGAGCTGACGGCTTACCACGAGGCGGGTCACGCCATCGTCGGCCATGTTCTGCCAGATTCTGATCCAGTTCATAAGGTAACAATTATTCCACGCGGTGGCACTGGCGGCGTCACCTGGTTCTTGCCGCCAGAGGACAAGAGCTATACCAACGTTTATGAGTTCAAGGATATCTTGGCTCGGGCGATGGGTGGTCGAATTGCTGAGCAAATCATTTACGGTGATGACGGCATTACCACGGGAGCTGGCTCAGACCTGCGTAAAGCTACTGAGATTGCCCGTGATATGGTTATCGAGCAGGGTATGGGTAAAGGACTACGTGACCAAGTGTTCCACGAAGACAACGGCGGTTTGATGTTTGACAAGATGACTCGTGAGCGACCGTACTCAGATGAGACTGCTAAATTGATCGATCAGGAAGTGTCGCAATTAATCACCGAGGCCAAGCAACGAGCCATGCTGGTGCTGAAAACTAACCGTGTATTCCTTGATAAGCTGGCTGAGGCTTTGCTTAAAGATGAAACTCTGGAAGAGGCGGCGGTTGACGAGATTCTTGCGGGAACAAAATTACCAAAGGAAGCAAAACTCCACGCGTAAATTGTTATGGGTCGCGTCCGTAATACTGTCACAAAGATCAATTCTCGGCTAACCGTTAAGTTAGCTGCGACAATTTTGGCAAGCTCAACTTTATTGTCGAGCTTGCTTGGTTTTTGGCGCGACCGTCTGTTGAATGCAGCGTATATGCCAGATCATGAGGCTGGGCTGGCTGGCTATGCGGTCGGGCTTGATGCATATACGGCGGCGTTTATGGTGCCAGATTTTATGTTTGCAGTTCTGGTTTCTGGTGCCCTCAGTGTAACCTTTATCCCAGTATTTAATGAGCGATGGGCGAAGGGCAATAAACAGTCGGCCTGGCAAATTAGTTCAAGTATGATCAACTTTATGGCGATCATTACTTTAGCGGCGAGTGTGTTGATTATGATTTTTGCCGATCCATTGATGAAGTATGTGATCGCACCAGGCTTGAGTGAATCTGGGCATGCGTTGGCGGTTAGTATGATGCGAGTTATCGCTGTCAATCCGTTTATCTTTGCCATCGCTGCGGTAATAGCCAGTATTCAACAGGCGGTCGGGCGGTTCATGTTCTGTGCCCTGGCGCCGATGATTTACAACATTGGAATTATCATCGGTACAGTTTGGTTTACCGGCGGCATTAACATTTTCGGCTGGCAGATTTTTGACGGTGGAATTATGGGCGTGGCGTTGGGTGTGGTGCTGGGTTCGTTCTTGCAATTGATCGTCAGTGCGGTTGGGCTGGCTGGACTTGGTTTTGATTATGACTTCAAACTTTATTGGCGAAACAGAGGGTTTCGGAAAGTTCTCTCCCTACTCCCTGCCCGTTCAGTTGACCAGGGCATGGATTATGCGGTCAGCTTGGTCGAGGTGAACCTGGCGTCGCGGCTGGCGGATGGAACAATTCGTGCTTACAACCAAGCACTTACCTTACACATGATGCCAATTAATCTGATCGGTGTGGCAATCTCTAATGCTGCTTTTCCGCAACTAACTGAACGTCTCGGGCAGGGGAGAATTGACCTGTTTCAAAAAGAGCTGCGTTCCCTGTTGCGTATCATTATCTGGCTGGCATTGCCGACTGCCGTGGTAATATTCTTTACGCGTGGTTACGTAGTTCACTTTATTCGTAACACTGGTGACCAGTTGATGGCTGGCATTTTAGGCTGTCTTGTTATTGCTATTCTATTCCGCACCATGTATCACATGGCGGCACGAGTATTTTACGCTCGTCAAGACACAAAAACTCCGCTGTATATTTCTATTTTTTCCATATCTTTGAATATTATTTTGGCGGTTCTATTATCTATCCATTTTGGCATGGGAGCTTATGGATTAGCGTGGGCTCAGTCGGTGGTGGCCGTTATTGAAGTGGCAATTTTATTTACGGTGATGGCTCGTCAGCTGCCGAAATTGTTTGACGTGTCGTTCTATCATGCAATTGGCAAAATGATTTTAGCAAGTATTATCACTGGCGTAGTCTGCTACATTGGTGTGGTTATGATGCCATTTCGTGATACTGACAGTAGTTTCTTTAGTGCTTTTCCGAAGTTTACGATTATCGCTACCGCGAGTTTTGGGGTGTATATTATGATGTCGAAATTATTACACTTGCCAGAAGTTAACCCGATTTTAGACAGAGCAAAGAAGCTTTTATTTGTGAGAATTAGTGGAGGCCGATCATGAATCAAATTCGTAATTTTTGCATCATCGCTCACATTGATCACGGCAAGTCGACGCTGGCTGACCGAATGATGGAGATGACGGGGACGGTGGAGAAGCGCGAGATGAAGTCGCAGCTGCTGGATTCAATGGATCTCGAGCGTGAAAAGGGCATCACCATTAAGCTCGCACCAGTGCGGATGAAGTACCACTACCGCCAGCCAGCAGCAACCACTTCCTCTCAATCGAATGTCGCAGGCAACGCCAGCGACAGGGTTATCGATTCATCGGACGGATTGCCCCCGACTGGACCTTATGACCTCAATCTCATCGACACGCCCGGTCATGTCGATTTTAGTTACGAAGTTAGTCGCTCATTGCAAGCTTGCGAGGGCGCGGTGTTGGTGGTTGATGCCAGCCAAGGCATTCAGGCGCAGACGCTGGCGAATGTGTACTTGGCGATGGAGC
>DAIQMM010000049.1:0-4946 GCA_036788915.1 Nanosynbacter sp.
GCGTTAGCCGCTTTTTGTTGTGTCATTGCCATAACCTTAAAACTCCCTCACTTTCGGACATTTTCAAAAACTCTTTTTATTATACCTTGCAGAGCTGAGATTTTAAAGTGTTTATTGTATTTTATCTTACCCCACCACAGGGCGTACTGTTAAAGGTTTACGCGAAGAGCTAGTTTTGCCTAAATCAACATTTACTACATAGCGGCGACTAACGAGCTTCTCAAGCCAAGAAGAAGTATTTTCATCATAAACGATTTCGTACGTCTCAAAAACCCTCCTGCCGACACACGGACTAACAAGCTCACCTGTAACAACATCCCTAAAGCTCCCCGCTGCCCACGTGATAGAGTTATCATCAAAAGACGCTGGTCGACCATCAGCCCCAATTTCCTGCATTCGCCGCCCCTGCATGGTCAACAATTCTGAAATAGTCGGACGCGCACCGCCGCCGTCTGTATAATCTTTTAGAGACACTTCATCAATCAACAACGACTCTGAAGACCCAAAAATAACACGAGCTGTCCAATAACGACCCTCATCGTCGATATAATATGGGAATGCCGTGCCGTCTGGCTGACGAATAACCGAAGGATTAAGCAATTCCCAATTTTCACGAACATCTCGATTAATCACTAGATTATCCAACACTTTCCCCCAGATGTCTGCCGACAATCCCTGAGGAGCGATTACCAAGTCTGGCACAAACCCTTCAGTATTCTTCATACGTTGGTAAAGTCTAGCCAGTCGCTGAAAACTGATACTTTTACCATACAAATCATCTCTTCCAAAAACCTCACCAAAACTCGGTGCAATAATACCAGCACGAGCAAAAAGCATCTCAGTCTCCCTCAAAGACCTCTCGAAATCTAATTTAATTTCAGAATCAACAGCCTCCCGTAATTCGCCGCTGGGATCATCACCCATAAAGCCCCTCAAAGACACTTCGCCAAGAGAACGATTTTCCACCTTTTTTTCTGAGTTTTTGACATTCTCCATAAATCACTCCTGTAAAAAATCGATAAACCATTTTAAGAGCTTATCGATTTTTAATGTTCTTAAGCAATGCGTTGTCTAACCGCGACCAAAACTGCGCTTAAACCGAGCCAAGACACCACGGCTGCGGCCAACATGGGCCAGCACATCGTCTTTGTATTTACGAACTTGTCCGTTCAATTTCGCCTCAACAATATCAACCGCCGCCAAAACATTCATAGTTGAATCTTTTGCGGTAATTTTCTTGTCTGGCACGTTGATAATTACTTCAACTTCGTACTTGTTGCCGCCAGGATTATCAATTTGCTTAATCTTAACATCAGCCGAAGCACTCTTTCGAGCGTGCCTTGGCAAATATTTACCCAAGTTACCGACCTTCTTTTCGACATATTTTTTTGTCGTATCAGTCAGCTCATATTTCACACCAGTAATGTTGATTTGCTTAATCATCAATCCTCCTTGTTATACTTCCCTATTATATCACTTCTCGCCCATTCATGTACGGTCGCAGCACCTCTGGAACAGTCAGCGTGCCATCCTCATTTTGGAAGTTTTCGAGAATAACCACCAGACTGCGAGCCAAAGAAACTGCAGTGCCATTAAGCGTATGAACTGCCTCAATTGTACCATCTTTACGGCGAACGCGGATATTTAAGCCGTTAGCTTGATAATTGGTGCAATTTGAGCAGCTGGTCAATTCGCGGAAAGTGCCGTCAACTGGCGACCAATATTCGATGTCATATTTTTTAGCGGCCGGTGCACCCAAATCTCCTGCGGCAATATTCACCACATGATATGAAATACCAATCTGCTGCCACAAAGCTTCTTCAATCGCCAAAATCTTTTCATGAATCTCATGCGACTGTTCTGGCAAACAAAACGCATACATTTCCAGCTTATTAAACTGGTGAACTCGGAATAATCCACGAGTATGCTTGCCGTAAGTACCAGCTTCTTTGCGGTAGCACGGACTGTAACCAGTGTATAGTAGTGGCAAGTCTTCTTCGTTCAATATCTCATCAGCGTGATAACCCGTCAGCGGCATTTCTGCAGTACCGATTAAGGTCAAATCTTCGCCCTCAACCACATACTCATTGCTACCCTCGCCTTTTGGCGTAAAGCCTGCACCTTCGGCAGTGCGTAAATTGACCATATGAGGCACGGTCATAAAAGTAAAGCCTTGTTTCGTCACATAATCCAGAGCAAATTGCGTAACGGCATTCTCCAGCAGTGCCAAATCGCCTTTGAGATAATAAAACTTCGCACCAGCCACTTTTGCACCACGCTCAAAATCCACCCAGCCACGCTTAACGGCATAATCCAGATGATCCACGGCACCAGTTTTCTGCTCGCCCCAACACTTAACCTCGACGCTATCCTCCTCGCCACCGAGCGGCACGTCATCAAAAGTTACATTTGGCACGTTTTTCAGAATTACGGCTATTTTTTCTTCAGTGGCTTTCAAGTAGCCTTCACGCTCTGCCAGCTCAATCTTCAGCTGCTTTCCCTGATCGATCAATTCATGATCTGGACGGCCGCCCTTCATCTGTGCCGAGATCACATTACGTCGCTCACGCAGAGCGTCAACTTGCTTTTGCAGATCGCGACGCTCGTCATCCAACTGCAATAACGCCGCAATATCGACCTTATAGCCCTTATCGTTCGCCGACTTTTGTACAAGATCGACATTATCTCGAATAAACTTGATGTCTAACATGCTTTAATTATATAACAATTTTTACTTAAACGTGAGAGATTACGCCCATACCAAGCACGACCATCAATATCAATCCCAGCCCGAATCGATAAATAATAAATGGACGGAAATTATTACTCTGGATAAACTTCAGTAGCCACGACACCGCCACGTAACCCACGCCAAAGGAGACTACGGTAGCGATAACGGTCGATGTCCAGCCGACACCACCAGAAATGTGTTTATATTTGGTAACAACCTCCAGTAGACCAGCCGCCATTAAAGCTGGGATACCCAAAAAGAAACTCAACTTCGTAACCGAAACACGGTCAAATCCGCGGAACAAACCAATGGAGATTGTTGCACCAGAACGGCTGATTCCTGGAATTAACGACAGACACTGCCCCACACCGATCATCAGCGTATCTTTCCAGCTGGTCTCTGTTTCATTACGCTTATTTTTTATCGCCCGATTATCGGCCAGCCACATCACCAAACTCCAGCCGACCAGCCCAATCGCTACGAACCACAAACTCCGAAGCACCGTCTCGACTTCGTGCTTGAAAAGAAGGCCAACGACGGCAATAGGAATTGAGCCAATGATAATCGCCCAGCCATATTTATAATCGAACTTCCGACGAGCCCGCTTCCACCACAGACCGCACCACCACGCTCTTAGAATTCGCCAAATATCGCTCCAGAAATAAATTACCGCCGCCAGAATTGCCCCAATTTGAATCACCGCCGTAAACGCCACCACGCTCGGATCATCAATTTTCATTCCCATCAACTTCTCGACAATCGTCAAATGTCCAGTCGAAGAAACTGGCAAAAACTCGGTAATACCCTCGACAATTCCAAGAATAACTGCTTGCCACCAAGCCATACTTAAAAATTACCTTTCATCTTTCAAGTGTAGCACTAGCGGAACAATCATTCAAATCAGCCGCATCAAATCTCAAAGAACGAAGGGTTTATATATCAATATATTCGGCGTGGTGAGCTGAATTATTGACAGTAACGCCTGCTGGAGCATAAACCTTAAACACAACTGGCGGGCCAAACATCCGACAGCCACTAAAGAATGCTGTTCGCGAACATTCACCATCAACCGTTATTATCAGACGATCACCTTCACGGCGAACTTTAATCTCTGGCTTTTTGGCGCTCGGTAGATCCACGTAATCAGCCTCGACTCGCATTTTGTCAGATTCCGCCCGAACGATACTGCCCATCGCACCCTCGACCACAATCGATTTAACGCCGTTTGTATCTGGCATTTCAATATTCATTTTCTTAGCCAAACGTTGTGCTTCATAAGAAAAGTCTGAACCCGCCTGCAGGCCAAAGACACCAGCACTCGCCATACTCATAGAGATAACTACCGTTGCAGTAATCATCACAATTATCGACAAGCGACTCATCGTCCAAGTGAACACACTGCGAGCCAACACCATCCCCAGCACTACCGCCGAAATACCACCAATTACCAGCGAAAACCACAAGCCCCAAGCCCACATCTGTGCACTCAAGCCTTCAAGTAAATTAATGACCGAAACACCGAACATGCCGCCGATAATCAGCCCAATCAACACGCCCAAAGTCATCAAAAAGATCAACACGCCAGCCGAATAACGCAAAACCTTGGCGACAATTGTTTTCACACCGCCATCACTCGCTGAGGACTCATCAGCCGCCAATCGCTTTAATGACGACAAAGTAACTGGCTCGCCCCGCATTCGTAGCTTATCTGAAGCTGTTCGCGGTACAGGCATCGACAACCACATTACTACATAAACCAACACCGCCGTGCCGAATGTCATAAACGGCGAAACAATCGCAATTAGACGAACCCACAGCGGATTGATATTAAAGTACGCCGCCACGCCCGCACACACGCCACCGATAATCGCGTTGTCAGGATCACGCATCAATTGCTTTATCGGCTTAGCGTCAGCATCTTTATCGTCCAATTCTTCAATCAGCTGGCCCTCATCATCTGAAAAATCACGCGGCTCGCCCATTTGCTTCTGCACAGCCAGGACATCATCGTTGCCAATCACGCCATCCTTCGACACACCACGCTCCGCCAAAAGCTCCACCATTCGTGCTTCAATTTCCCGCATAGCTTCTGGCTCAGCGTGCATATTTTTCTGAATTGAATCAAGGTATTTTTCCAGTGATTTTTTAGCATCAACCTCCACACTAAACGGCGTTTTTGCCAAATGGATTCTGGTTATTTCTTTCATCGCTTTGC
>DAIQMM010000050.1:0-4912 GCA_036788915.1 Nanosynbacter sp.
GCGTTAGCGAAAATTGATGGCGGTAATCAGCCATTGGCGTACGAGTTGTACGTTAGTGTGATTTTTAGTTTTTTGATGGGTATTGAGTGAGCTCGGGCGCGCGAGGATGTTGCGGCTGCGGGGTTAATGTAGGGCGAAATTTTTCATCGCGGCTACCTGGTGTTATAATTAAGTATGCTTGAGAATAACCTAAAAAATCTAATCGAAAACTACCAACCGAACCAAGCAGCGATTGAGGTGGTGCGGCGTACTAAAATCGTGCTGCTGGTCGGTATTTCTGGTGCCGGTAAGGACACGCTTAAGCGCCGTTTGCTCGAGGATGCGGAGTTTGTTGACGTCGTGTCCTATACTACGCGGCAGCCGTGGCAAAAATTAGCGAAGTGCGTGAGCCGTGGATTGATGGTGAAATTCTCGTGCCTCAAGAATATGTTGGTGCAGTGATCCAGTTGATCGTCGGCTAGCGTGGTCGGCAAAAAACCTTAGCTACATAGATGAGCGAGTGTTGATTAGCTTTGAAGCACCACTCGCAAACTTGCTGACCGATTTTTATGATCAGCTAAAGAGCGTCACTAGCGGATACGGCAGTTTTAACTATGAATTGAGTGGCTATCGGGCTGAAGATCTCGTCCGGGTCGACTTTTATATTGCTGGCGAAATGGTTGATGCGCTGAGTGTGATGTGTCACCGTTCAGAGGCGCAGAATCTGGGTAGAGGGGTAACGGCAAAACTCAAAGAAGTGGTGCCGCGTCAGAGCTTTGAGGTGACGCTGCAGGCAGCAATTGGCGGCAGGTTTATCGCCCGCGAAAACATTGGTGCTTACCGCAAGGACGTTACCGGCTATCTGTACGGTGGTGACGTCAGCCGTAAGAAGAAGCTCCTCGCCAAGCAGGCTCGCGGCAAAAAACGCATGAAACGCTTCGGTAAGGTTGACATTCCGTCAGAAGCGTTTACGGTGATGTTAAAGAGGTATTAAAATAGTCCGAAAACGTCGGACTATTCGTTGCTAAAGATGTGGTCTACACGATTTATTAGAAACCAGTAATTTCCTTAAACCGCACCGTCTCAATATTTTGACCTGAACACATTGCTTCAAATTTCCACTTGCCATTGGCATCAACGGTGTTGGCGTTAGCAAGGCAGTCTCCAACATTAGCACCGCTGGCATCGAGCCCTGAAAAAGTGATTTGAACATAGCCATTAATTGCCTGATTAGAATTGTTTGAGACCGTGCCAATAACCTTTGTGAAATATTGGTTACTTTTATCAATTTTCCATCCATCATCAAGTGTCAGGCGTGCTTTATTTTCGCTGGTCTTCTGCTCGGATTGCGTTTGGCTTGTTGAATCATTGGTTGACTTGGTTGTTTCATTAGCTTGATTCTTCGTGCCGCCCATGCCAGCACCAATTGCACCTACAATAATAACAGCTAGCACCCAAAACCAAACCTTTTTGTAAATTGGTTTTTTCTCTTTTGTATTCATGACCCCTCCTTTAGGAATGCTGTCCAACAAAAAGGACAGCCGTTAAATTGGCTGTCTACACCTAGAACGCAAATTCACACGTCCGATAACGGCTGCCCATTATGTGTGTGAATTAACGTCCGATTTGGACCTGTTCTAGATGTAGACATCTTTATTGTACTACAAAAGTGCTATAATTGGTGAAGTAATTTATGAAATTAAATAATAAACCAATTGTCTATATCGACATGGACGGTGTGCTGGTGGACTTTACGTCGGCTTTGACGAAGGTTTCGCCTGAGCTGCTGGATAAGTTTGCGGGTGAGTACGATAATATTCCGGGTGTTTTTGCATTGATGGATCCGATGCCAGGGGCTCTTGAAGCAGTCGATGCTTTGAAAGAAAAATATGATCTATACGTTCTGTCGTCATCGCCATGGGAAAATCCGACGGCGCTGGCTGATAAGTTAGCGTGGGTGAAAAAGTACTTTGGTGGTGACGGCCGGGATAATATTTTCTTTCGCAAGGTTGTTTTTTCGTCGGTCAAACATCTGAGTCGGGGTGATATTTTGATTGATGATCGGACAGCAAACGGTGCGGGCGACTTTTCGGGGCGATTGATTCAGTTTGGTTCAGATGAGTTTCCTGATTGGCAAGCTGTATTGGACGAGCTGCTGTAGTCGTCTCTCTGGTGTATGAGCCGCGACCTGTGTTGGATAATTTGATATAATACTTTATATGTCAGATCTTGAAAGGATTATTCGGCAATATCAGCCGACCGAGGCCGCTCTGGCGTTGGTGCGAGATACTAAAATTGCACTATTGGCGGGGATTTCTGGTGCTGGTAAAGATACGATTAAAAAACGCTTGCTACTTTTGCCAGCGTTTTGTGATATCGTGTCGCACACGACGCGTCCGCCGAGATTAAATAATAGCCGTCCAGAGATTGATGGCGTTGATTATCATTTTATCGATCTAGCGGCAGCGGATCAGATGTTGCAGCGTCATGAGTTTATTGAAGCAAAGTTCGTTCACGGTACGGTCTATGGTACGTCGGTGGCGGAGTTAAAGGCAATTCACGACGATGGGCGAACTGCGATCACTGACATTGATGTTCAGGGGGTGGCGGAGTATGAGGCGATGTCGCCTGATTGTATCGCGATTTTTATCGTGCCGCCAGATTTTAAGACTTGGATGACTCGTCTAAAAAGCCGTTATGCGACCGAAGCTGAGTTTCAGGCAGAATGGCCAAAGCGTCGAGATTCAGCGATAAAGGAGCTGGCTCATGTTTTGGAGGTGCCGTATTATCACGTGATTATCAATGACGATTTGGAGCGAGCAGTGCGTGTCTGTCGAGAGATTATTGAGCGTGGCGATGTTTTTGTTCGTCAGGATGATGAAGCTAGATTGGTGGCACGCGACTTATTAGAAGTTTTACAGGCGGAAGGCTGATGCCTGATACTCAGATTAAGCCGTCACGACAACGCTCAGCCGCAGCCTTGCGTCGCCCGTTTTGGTCTTTGGCGGCACTTATTGATCAGGGATTTTTCTTGCTCGCTGGGGCTGCCTCTTTTTGGCTGGCGTGGTTGGTCTGGCGTGAAGGTTGGAACACTGGCGGCTGGCAGATGGTTACACTTTTTGTCGTCGTTTGGTTTATTACGGCATATTTAGCCTTACCGAGGCTTCATCGTATTTTGACCAGTTTATATGTACCAAATTATTTCATTGGTCGGACGCGAACAGCTGACGGCCTATTGGGTGATCCTGTCAATTTGGCGGTACGCGGCTCGGAGATGCAGCTACACCAAGCGATGGCTGCGGCTGGCTGGACGCGGGCAGATGCCATTACTCTACGTTCAAGCTGGCGAATTATCGTGGCGACACTTACGCGACGTAGTTATCCTCACGCCCCAGTTTCATCGCTGTTTCTTTTTGGGCGACGGCAAGATTTCGCTTATCAGCAAGAAGTTGATGGCAATCCTGGGCAGCGTCATCACGTTCGTTTTTGGCGATGCCCGCAGGGCTGGCTTTTGCCGGGTGGTCATCAAGTAGACTGGTTGGCGGCTGGCACGTACGACAGCAGTGTGGGTGTATCTTTATTTACTTTGCAGATTACTCATAAAGTTGATGAGAATATTGATATTGAGCGTGATCATATTGTTCATACTGTGATCACTGCCTCGCCAGAGGTGAGAGTTGCCAACTTGGAGAACTTTTCTACTGGCTATCATTCACGTAATGGCGGCGGAGACTCTGTTCAGACGGACGGCAATTTGCTAGTCCTGGAGGTTGATCAAGTGGAGGTGGAGGCTAATCGCGATCAAGATGCTTCGACAGCTGTTTATGGCACTAGCGATGAAGGCGACAATACTCTCCTCTGGCAATTATGGAGTCGTCGCCCGCCGCAGATTACTTTTGGTATTTTGACAATTAGTATGACTATTTTACTCAGCCTCGTTAATACGGTATTTGAGTTTATCAATGTTGATCAGCTTCGCCAACAGATTGCTATTGATATGCAGAGTGAAGCGGTGATTTGGCCAGATTCGGTGATTGATCCTGACTGGCTTATCGGTACGTCGATTGCCGTCTCGTTGATATTCCTGGGCTTTATGGCGTTCTTGGGTTATCAAACGTTTCGTGGAGATAATAAGTCGCGGATTTTACTGATGAGTTTGGCTTCTTTTTCGGCACTGGTGGCATCATCGGCGTTGACGATTGGAAAGATGACGTGGTCCTCAGCAAGCTTGTTGTTGTTCGTCGGACTGAATATTATCGCGGTGATGATGTTTTCTTCGGATGATGCTCGGTTATTTACTCGAACTCGCAGCTATCTACAGTAGAGCTGGTGGCGTATGTTGCTCGTTGCTATCTTTCATTAGAACATAAGCTTTTCTGGCACTCACCTTGAAAGAGTGCTAGGTTTGGGTTATAATTAAAGGCATGACTGATCGTCAAAAGGCGATTCTCGCCGCCATTATTGAGCAGTACGCTGAGATTGCTGCACCAGTGGGTAGCGTTACGTTAGCCAAACTGTTCGGTGTGTCCAGTGCCACGATTCGTAGCGAAATGGCCAAGCTGGAAGAGATGGGTTTTATTGAGGCGCCGCACACCAGTGCTGGCCGCATTCCGACTGATAAAGGTTATCGGTTTTATGTCAATGGAATTACCGACGCTCAGATGACCGAGCTACCGAGCGGTATTGATCGCAGTGCGAGGGCGATCGAAGCGCATGTTAATTCACACATTGACACATCTGACCGAGCCATCCGCAGTGCGGTTGATAGTCTGGTGGAGTTGACGGGTAATTTCGGCTTTGCCTCGTTTGGCGATCATCTTTACATGAACGGTATGACACAGCTGTTTTCTCAGCCAGAGTTTGTTGAAGGTGGGCATGTTCAGGCGATTGCCAGACTGATTGACAATATTGAGCCGTGGCTACGTGAAGCGGC
>DAIQMM010000051.1:0-4587 GCA_036788915.1 Nanosynbacter sp.
GCGTTAGCTTTCATTCGCTTAGCGTCCTTCAGTGAATCCTGACGAATTGTCCGCATGGCAATACGTGCCTCTTCCGCCTTTTCGCCAACCTGCTTGACTAGCTGATGACGACGCTCCTCGGTCAATGCTGGAACTGGCACACGCACCACTCGGCCATCATCTGACGGATTAAAACCAAGTGATTGGTTGTCGCGAATCGCCGAAGTGATCGCTGTAATATTGCCTGGATCGAACGGCGTTACCAGTAACATCTGGGCTTCTGGAGCGGTAATATTTGCGGCTTGATTTAGCGGCACTTTAACGCCATATGCCTCAACCATCACACCCTCCAACATGCCAGCATGTGCTCGTCCTGTTCGCACTTTTTTCAGCTCATCTTGAAAATGATTGAACGCCTGTGCCATTTTATCTTCATACGGTTTTGTATCAAACATAAATACCTCCAAATTAACTTTTTCTATTATATCAGAACAAATACCCTCAGCACTATAGCCCACCAGCATTCCATTCCGCCACATGATATAATTATCCCCAGTGATACAGAAGGTGAAGTTATATAATTTTCGCTCGTACGATCTGTTCGAGACTGAGCTTGGCGAGTCAGGCACGGTTATTGTTGGACCGAACGGCACCGGTAAAACAAACCTGCTCGAGGCGATATACGTTGCTTTAAGGGGAAATAGTTTTCGCGGAACGCTTGGCGACTGTATGCGGCATCATGAGACGCAAACAATTATTCACCTCGAGACGGACAATCAACCACGTCGAGTGCAGCTGCTAGCGACGAGCAACGGATCGATTGCCAAAGAGTTTACCATCGCCGACAGTCGCTCCAAATTACTAGCACGCAAACATCGCCTGCCAGTAGTACTGTTTGAACCAAACGAGTTACGCCTAATTTCCTCCTCGCCGCAACGTCGCCGCGACTTTCTGGACGGACTTTTGTCGCGATTAGACATGAAATACGACTCACAACTCCGCACATTCAATCGCACCCTTCTTCAACGCAACGAACTACTCAAGCATCACGACTCTCATTCGGTAAATTGGCGGGATCATTTATTCGCCTGGGATGTAAAGTTTATTCAAGCTGCACATGCCCTAGTTGCCGCTCGTACTCAATTTTTAAGTCGCTACCAAGAGACGTTGGGGGGTATTTACAATTCCCTGGCGGGACGACAAACGCCATTCTCGATCGAATATTTGCCGTCCGTGCCGCTTGACTCGTATGAGCAGTCGTTGCTTGACCGACTTCAGCGTGCTCGTGATTACGAAATTGCCGCTGGTCATACTTCCGCAGGGCCGCACCGCGAAGATTTTCTAATCTATCTCCATTCTCGACCCGCCAATAAAGTAGCCTCACGCGGTGAAATGCGAACCATCATGCTGGCGTTTAAACTGCTTGAGCTGAAACTGCAAACCGAGCGAACCAACTCTCGCCCGCTCATCTTAATGGACGATGTATTTTCCGAACTTGACGCTACACGCGAAAAACTCCTTCAAGAAACCATTCGCGAACATCAATTTATCGTTACCACCACTGACTCTCGCCATAAAACAGATGACTGCTTGATTATTTCAACGCAAGCAGCTCAGTAAAATCCAGCTCATCAAAAAAGCGACCGCCATAAGCAGCCGCCTTTCTTTTCACGAACAAACTTTTTATTCGCTGACACCCAGTTCAATTCGCTTGAACTGGCGAATCACAATATTCTCGCCCAATTTAGCAATCGCTTCCTTGATGTGCTGCTCAACAGTTTTGGAATCGTCCAAAATATACGCCTGGCTCATCAAAACTTGCTCAGCAAAATGTTTATTCAACTGACCAGCAACGATCTTTTCACGCATCTCTTCAGGCTTGCTTGCCAATGCGTCGCTCGCCATCAACTCAGCCTTCACTCGCTCCATTTCCTCGGCTGGAATATCTTCCTCGGAAACATATTTTGGACTCATCGCCGCGATCTGCATAGCAATTTCATGTGCCAACGTCTTAAAATCATCAAGCCGTGCCACAAAATCAGTCTCACAGTTTACTTCAACGATCACGCCGATTCGACCAGAGTGAACATAGCTCTCGATCAAACCCTCACGTGCCTCGCGGTCGCCCTTCTTTTCAGCCTTGGTCAAGCCTTTTTTACGCATCTCTTCCAAAGCCTTATCAAAATCGCCATCAGCTTCCATCAAAGCTTTTTTAGCGTCAGTCAGACCAACACCAGTCAACTCACGCAATTTTTTAATATCATCAACTGAAACGCCCATTCTATTTCTCCTCTTTTTTAGCCGACTTTGACTCTGGCTTAACGCTGCCAGCACCCTCAGCAACCGCTGCCGTGAAGTAGTCTAGTAAAATAGACAAACTTTTAATAGCGTCGTCGTTACCAGGAATGGCGTAATCAATGCCTGTTGGGTTTACATTCGTATCAACCACAGCAAACACTGGCACGCCCAAAGTCTGAGCTTCACGCACCGCATTTGCGTCAGTCAACGCGTCAACCACGACCACCGCACCTGGCTTGCCCATCAAATCTTTGATACCGCCATATTTAGCGTTCAGGCCGTCGATCTCCTCTTGGAAATGCTGCACTTCCAGCTTGTTGTAACGCTTTTCCAGGTCGCCTGAAGCCATGCGTTTTTCAAGATTTTTCAATTTCTTAATCTGCTGGGTGATCGTCGCACCGTTGGTCAACATACCACCGATCCAACGCTCAACCACGTACGGCTGACCGATTTTTTCAGCTGCTTGACGCACAACATCTTTGGCCTGTTTTTTTGTACCAACAAACAAAACCTTGCGGCCTGATGCTGCGATTTTTGTTAGTTCGGGCAACGCCTTGTCTAGCGCCTCAACCGTCTTGACCAAGTCAATGATGTGGCTGTCCTGACGTTTACTGTGAATATATGGTGCCATCTTTGGGTGCCACCGGCTGGTCTTGTGTCCAAAATGAACACCGGCCTCCAGCAAAGCCTTAATGTCTACCTTTACAGACATCGCTTTCTCCTTTTGCCTCGTCCGCTCACGATGTGGAGTGTGAAACGGACTGTGTCATTAAAATTAGTTACTAAGTAATTATATCAAAAAGTCATTAAACCTGCAAATACTATCATCTCTCTAACGATTGCAGTTGCCTAAGTCGTGACAAGCCATCAAAATCTTCACCATTTCGATACGGCCGTACTATATTTGCCAATGCAGGCATAATTAACTTATCAACTCCCTTATTATTGCGAGTATAATCTTTGATAACCATGAACAATATATCATCCAATTCATAGCCAAATTTAGCATCAGTCGAAGAATGTATACCTGTTACCCTACTCGCCCCCCAGACATCGGAACTTGTCTTGAGTCTGTAACAGGCCTCTACAGGATATAATGTATCCTGTAGACAAAGGTCCTCGCTTATACCATTGTCAATATAGTCACCACTAGCCGCCATAACCAATACACTAACCTCATGGTCCTCGGGTTCATTGTTTTCGTTAAATTCTAAAAATCGCTCTCTCATCTGATTGCCGCTAATAACCCAATCGTCAATAAATACAATCTTAGATTCCTCCTCAATCTTACTAACCCCATCATATATCCTCATTTTGCCTTTACATTCTTTGAATTCATCTTTTGAAAATTTAGATAAGACTAGGCCTAAAATATACTGGCTACTTTTCATCTCTTTTCTATCACGCCACTGACTTAGTGAATCTCCCACGTCGACATAGACAAGTTTATCATCAACTTCCAAATGGCATCTCAACCTTTTCGCTAGCGCTGTTGCCGCAAAATGCAATTCCGGCATGCCCAAAAAAACCAATTCCTCTCTTAATTCTCTAGCGTTATCTCTTTCATGACCAGATAAACGAGGCTCGACCATTTCCATAAATTCCAAAAAACCATTCAGTGCTTCATATTCAGTCGTTTTACGTCGCATTTTTCCGAAAGAAGGATCGCTCGTCCATGTGCCTAGATATTTATCTGCTTCTACGTAACACACAGGATTATCTCGACTAGCGTCTCGGGCTTGTTGCAATAAATTTGGTGGTGCCACCGGATTTAGCTTATCTAAATCATCAAGGCTAGTTGAAAACTCACTCATACTTTTGCATTATATCATAATTTTGTCAGAATAGCAATGATGAGGTTATCGCCTTTGACATTTTTTGATAAATCATGTACAATTGAACGGTTATGAAAAGCAGTATTCACCCACAGAACTATCGCCCAGTCGTATTTAGCGACGATCAAGCGGGCTTCGCGTTCTTGACCCAGTCAACAGCGCAGACAACAGACACCATCAAATGGAAAGATGGTAATACCTACCCTCTAGTGAAAGTCCACATCTCGTCGGCTTCACACCCATTCTTTACTGGTGAAGAAAAGATTATCGACACCGAAGGTCGCGTTGACCGCTTTAAGGCACGCCAGGCAGCAGCTGAAGCTCGCAAGGCAGCTTTGGCAAACAAAGCTAAGAAAGCCGCAGCCAACAAAGCCGCAAAGACTGACACTCCAAAGCCAGATTAATATTTTCTACGTGGGTGCGTAGTCTTTCGCCTACGGGATATTATAAACAGCGATACCCACTCCTTATATAT
>DAIQMM010000052.1:0-4585 GCA_036788915.1 Nanosynbacter sp.
GCAAAAGCGCAGCACTTGGCGAATATCATTCATGTCAGCTGCCCGCACCACCATATCCGGCCGCCGCGCCAGAATACTGCCGTCTGTCTCGGCTTGGCGTAAAACAGAATCATGAGTAATGACTTCACCCGCCAAATGCTCATTCAGATATGTCGCAATTTTATTCATCAATCCTCCTTGGTCTATTGATTTAATTTTAGCATAAGCGCGCTCAGTTGATAAGTACATTTTGCTTTGATATAATTTGGAAGTGCGCGGATGCGTACTTAACAATTAGTTATGCGGATGTGGTGGAATTGGTAGACACGCATGCCTTAGGAGCATGTGCCTCACGGCGTGAAGGTTCAAGTCCTTTCATCCGCACCAAACTAGAGAAAAACGTCGCCCGAGTATGGCGACTTTTGCTTATCAAGGCACAAAACGTATAGATATGTTACACTACTTAATATGCATAAACAGTTCAGTCCGCAAAGACCTTCTGTACGTAATTCTCGCCCGCGAGACAAGCGGCTTTCAGCCAAGAAAATCAAACGGTATATGCCATGGCTGGCTGCATTTGCCATCGGTGGTGCCGTGATATTTGCTCTAATTTCAGTCATCTTGCCGATGCTAAATAATCCGCAGCCTACACCCGCCGCTCAAACCGAAAAGCTGTACTTTGCAGATTCGAAGTATGCCAATATTCGCTCAAAGTTCGTGAGGCGTAGTAGCGAAAAAGAGGAAGTGTCAATTGAATATCCCGTCACTCGGCACGAAAAAATTAATTCTTTCATCGCCAAGGCAATTGATGAAATCGACCAGGACTTCCGTCAGACAGTCGCACGACACAATGCCTTTATTACACCAATGACAGAAAATATTAGTTATCAAGTTTTTCGCAACGACGAGGATTTTTTCTCAATCGTCGTGTCAATCAAACAAGACAACTTTGGAGCACACCCCGTCTCAAGTACTCGCTTCTGGACGTTTGACAAGAAAACAGAAAATGCCATCACCCTGCGTGACGTCATGGAGCAATCCTCAGACGACTTGAAAGCAATAACTGATCAAACAAAGAAGTACATCGAAAAAATCCTCGCCGAAAAACAGCAGCCAGCAACCTCCATCGTTTCAGAGATCAACGAAGATTCTCTACAACAATTCATCGCCGCTGACAAAGCGACCATCAATTTTCCGTTTGGGCGTGGCGAGCTACTGCCAGCGTCATATGGCGAAATCACAGTTTCTCTGCAAGTCAGCCAATTAACGAAACATTTGCAGCACCCGCTTGCAAAAAAACTATTTGAAGTACCTGAATTGCCAAAAGAAACTCCGCCAGCCCCACAACCAGCACCCGCACCGCCAGTTGGACATTCTGCTGCCTGCGGCGGACCGTGCGTGGCATTAACTTTTGATGACGGCCCTGGCACACCAACCGACCGATTACTTAATATATTGCGTGAGCGTGATGCCAAGGCGACATTCTTCATGCTTGGCAGCCGCGTTGCAGCCCAGCCAGCCACCGCCAAACGAATTGCCGAGGCTGGTCATGAAGTCGGCAATCATTCGTGGAGCCACAGCGATCTAGCCCGCTTATCACCAGAGCAAATTCGCTCAGAAATCCAACGCACCAACGACGCCATTCACTCTGCCACTGGCAAAAAAGCGATAGCCATGCGTCCGCCGTACGGTTCAAGCAATGCTGCCGTCAAAACAGAAATCGCCAACGCTGGCATGGCATCGGTCTTATGGTCAGTCGACACCAGAGATTGGGCTGACCGCAACGCTGGCGTTATTTGTAGTCGTGCAGTTTCAAATGCCCGATCAGGTGCGATCATCTTGCTTCACGACATTCATGCCACATCAGTTGATGCTGTGCCGTGCATAATTGACACATTGAAGAAGCAGGGCTACCGTTTTGTTACCACTAGCACAATTCTCGGAGTGTATCAGCCGGGCTATAGCTATTTTTCTGGCGTGTAATATGGCTTAATAGTGGCGATCATTCTGATTAAGCTAGAATAATGCTAATGGTTATTGACTACACCAAAATGCCTATGCTACAATCATGCCAATAAAACAATTAATGCGAGACATCTACTGAGGTGATCAAGGAGGGTTTATATTAAGATGAGCAAATCAAATCATTATTTCCAGAGGCAGCGTATCGGCCTTGCTGTGGTCGGCGGTGTTATGGCACTGATGGTAGCTTTTAGCTTGACACCAACTTTTGCGGGTGTTGTCGCAACCATCACCAACAGCGTAAATACGGCATCAACTGGTACGTTGGTCATGGAAGAAAAGAACCACGACGGAACGGTTACCTGTACCACTACTGGCACTGGTAGCGCCACTTGTGCAACCATTAACAAATATGGCGGTCAAGCACTCGTTCCAGGCGGTAGCACTGACACCACGGTGAAAATCACCAACAAAGGTAGCATTGCTGCCAGCGCCTTTACCGTCAAGGGCGGCACTTGTACAACCGAAAACGCACCAGGTGCCTCAGTCTCTGGTACTGGCAACTTGTGTAGCAAAATGACCGTTACCGTCCGTGCGAACGGTACACAGGTTTGGACTGGCACCGCAGAAGCCTTCCAGCAAGCAGCAGCACAAGATATCAAGGCAGTCGTTGGTCATCCAATTGCACCGAACGAGACGGTTACATTGATTATCACCGCTGCACTTCCAGCAAACACCGACTCCAGCTTCCAGGGTCGCCAAATCTCACAACCAATCACCTGGCAATTTAGTGCCTAACATCTTATAACATTCATAAACCTGATATACTAAAGGATAATGAAGTTTAGCAAAACCAGCGTTTGGGTAATCGCAGCACTGAGTCTACTAAGTTTAGGCTCAGTGCTAGTATTATACCTGGCTGGTTTTCGCTTTTTTACCATCGCCACCCCAAGTATGGGCGAGACCGCTCCAGTCGGCACGCTAATCGTTACGCAGCCGCAACAATCATACAACCAAAATGATATTATTTCTTTTTATCGCAGCGGCAGTGTTTATACACACCGTCTAGTTAAAATTAACGATGACCATAGTTATACGACCAAAGGCGACCTCAACGCCGCAGAAGACTACCTGCCAGTAGCCAATCGAGACGTTATCGGCAAGGCGGCTGTAGTAGCTCCAGTCTGGGGCTGGGTCTGGCGAGCGGCACCAATTTTGCTTATCGGCTGGATCATCATCTATTTACTTTCGTGTATCAAGCGACTGCGTGAGCGCTGGCGGTGGCCAGTTCGCATTATTGGCGGCACGCTAGTGATAATCCTAGCAACATTAATTCTTAATCCGTGGCTCCGTGCCGACATGCTCAGTATCGCTACCCACCAGAAAGATGACGTGCATCTACATATCGTCAATACTGGCATATTCCCAATCCGTGACGACAACGGCGAACGTGTCTATCCCGGCCAAACGGCCATCATTCGAGCTACCGAAACCGATTCACAAGGTCACTACGTTTATGTACCCCGACCGTCCCTCGGAACAGTAGGCGTTATTTTCGCCCTGCTCTGGTGTCTATTGCCATTATTTATAGCACTATTAGTAAAACTGCCGCCCCCAGAAGATGATATCACTGGCCTAGAGTTGACCCGCGAACGGCGACGCAATATGACCTTGCTCGGTATTATCATCTTGTTCGAGGTGGTCCTGCTTACTGTACAGCTGTCTTCTCTAGCGAGCTTTACCGCAACCATACAAAATAGCACAAATACAGCCCAAGCACGTGCCTATTTTAAATGCTCCGAAGCTATCTGGAGTCGCTCACAAATCCCGCCAGATCCTCGGCCATATTTTGCCTGGGCACTCAATAGCGATCATGCCGCCAACCCTGTCGTAACAGATCTCTCTGGCAACGGTAATCATGGCAAGCCCTCACCGAGTGATGGCTCACCGAGCCGTGCCAGCGTTTGGAGCACAGGCTGCGTTCGCGACGATCGCCGCATTTCAGTATTCAACGGAGTAAACGCCTGCTTGACACAAGGAATGTCAGCAGAACAAAAGGTCAACCCAGCACCAAACACCTTCAGCCTGGAAGTCTGGTTTAACACTACCAAGAAAAGCAATGGACGACTGATGGGTTTTAGCTCGATGTATGACGGCGATTACAATTACGGAGGACATAGTGATCGCCATATTTATATTGACAAAGACGGTCGAGTGATATTTGGCGTGTATAGCGGCGGTATTAAGCTTGTCACGTCGCAAGCTGGAGTAAACTACGCCGACGGTCGCTGGCACCATGTCATTGCTACCATGTCGCCAA
The DNA here is from genome assembly GCA_036788915.1 of Nanosynbacter sp. Lineage (GTDB taxonomy): Bacteria > Patescibacteriota > Saccharimonadia > Saccharimonadales > Saccharimonadaceae > Nanosynbacter. Next base: position 4,262 of record DAIQMM010000052.1, read on the forward strand.
GCGGTGCAGCACTATATCTTGACGGCGTACGCACAGATACTAATCCGTCCATGACTACGGGTGAAAACATGCCAGATGGTGGCTATTGGAAAGTTGGCTGCGGCAAATTGACGTACTGGAAAAACGCCGACGGCAGCGAATATCAAGGCCCTAAATACTTTACTGGCAGCATGCAGTATAGTTCAGTCTACACAACCGCCCTGACCGAACAGCAAGTCCGTGACCACTACTTGGCAGGTGCGTCATAATAGTGTATAATATAGATATGAGGGAAATTAGCTCAGTTGGCTAGAGCGCACGATTCACATTCGTGAGGTCACAGGT
>DAIQMM010000053.1:0-4571 GCA_036788915.1 Nanosynbacter sp.
GCGTTAGCAGTTGTTCCTGTGCTTTACGAAGCTCCTCCTTAAGAACCGCTATCATTTTATTCGCCTCTGCTAATTGGTCTTCAGGGCTTGATGGATTATCTTCAGGAGTTGCAGGCGGCTGGTTATCTTCAGGCGTGGCTGGCGATTGGCTATGTCCAGCATCCGTGGATGTCTCATCAACAACCTCATCTGAACCCACAGGTTTCTGCTCACCAACAGGATTGCCAGCATACACAATAGCGTTAAGTTTTTCCATATGTGTATCAATGGCTTCTTGACTTAGATGGTTTTTCTCTTGTATGTCAGCCAATTTTTCAATAATCTCACCTTCCAGATCGGAAAGCATAGTCTTGTCGCCGCGTAAGTATGCCTCATTTGCCAAGCGTGCAAGAGAAAGGACACCCATATTCTCACGGGAACTCTCATTTAGTGTAGCATCATAAGTGTCGCTATAGTGACGCAGATTGCCGTCATCATCCATATTAACTTCTACAGGCTGACCAGTTTCAGGGTCGTACACATTGCCATCTTCGTCAATGGCTGGTCGAGTATTAATGTAATCAAGCCAGTCTTGGCGACGCTTAATTGATAAAGGATCGAACGGATCAACATTCTGATAAGCATCACGCAAATCAACATCTGGTGCTGAACTGCGATCTTCTAGATTAAACTTTGGCATTATTTTATATCCTTTCGCTTACCGCCGTCATTTGCGACGCTACTACATTAACTGCTTATGATGTTAGCATAAGTTACAAAAAAAGTCAACTACTACATCATAAAATACAGAAAATGTCTTGACAAGTTTTACCCATTTTCTTGAGGTGGAGGAGATTTTAACCACTACCGATGTAAATATTACATGGCTTTTTTCAACAAAATATCGCCCCATTTTTGAGGCGATATTTCTGTCAAGTAGTCTGGGCTATTTTAGCGATATTACATCATCCCCATGCCCGGCATACCGCCAGGTGCAGCTGGAGCTTCTGGCTCTGGCACATCGACGACCAGTGCGCCCATGGTCGCCGCGGTCGAAGCGATAGATACCGCGTTCTGCACCGCTTCCTTGGTGACGCGTGCTGGGTCGATAACGCCAGCTTTTTTAACATCCACCAATTCATTCGCAGGCTTCATAACATTAACACCAAAGCCAGCCTTGCCTGCTTCGACTTGCGCTAGGAGCGCGTCGGCGTTCAAGCCAGCATTACGCATAATCTGCAGGAATGGCTGTTTCAAGGCATCCTTTAGAATCTGCCGACCAGCCGCGATACTGTCTGCACCGCTCACCTTCAGGCCACCAGCCAAGTTTACCAGCGTTACACCACCACCAGCGACGATGCCCTCAGCCAAGGCTGCCTTGGTCGCTGCCACTGCGTCGTCCACGCGGAACTTCTTTTCGTCAATTTCGGTCTCGGTCGCGCCGCCGACTTTAATGACTGCCACTTTGCCAGATAGCGCCGCTGCTCGCTTATCAAATTGTTCTTTTTCATATTCGCTGGAGGCGTTGTCAGACAGCGCCTTGATCTGAGCGATCTGCTCCTTCACGGCTGACGGCTTGCCCGCACCCTCAACGATGGTGGTTTCATCTTTGCCGACAATCACCTTGCGCGCTGAGCCCAAGACCTCCAGGCCAGCATTTTCAAATGTCAACCCATGATCCTCAGAAATCACCGTTGCGCCGGTCAGCACCGCGATGTCGCGCAAAATCTCCTTGCGGCGGTCGCCAAAGCTTGGCGCCTTGACCGCCACGGTATTAAACACGCCCTTGAGCTTGTTCAGTACCAAAATACTCAGCGCCTCGCCTTCGACTTCATCAGCAATTAGTACCACGTCCTTTTTCCCACTTTGTGCCAATTTCTCCAGCATCGGCAAGAACTCTTGCACGCTAGAAATCTTCTTATCAGTGATCAAAATTGCTGGCTTTTCGTAAACCGCCTCTTGCCGACCAGTGTCGGTGACGAAGAACGGACTGACCCAACCCTTGTCCAGACTAAAGCCTTCAACGACCTCGGCCTCCAATTCCAAGCCTTGGCCAGCCTCGACTGTCACTACGCCGTCTTTGCCAACTTTCTCGATGACACCAGCGATCAATTTACCAATTTCCGCGTCGCCCGCCGAAATAGTTGCCACCTCCGCCACGCGCTCAGACTTACCCTCAATTGGCTCAGCTAATTTGTTCAGTTCTTTGACAATTTCTGCACCAGCCTGCTCGATGCCTTTGCGTAGTTCCATTGGGTTGTGTCCCGCTGCAATCAGCCGATTGGCTTCCTTCAAAATTGAATAAGTCAGCACCGTCACGGTCGTCGTACCGTCACCAGCTTGCTTGTTCAAATTCTTGGCCGCTTGCTTGATCAGATCCGCACCAACCTTGTAGCCCAACGTCTCGTCATCATTCTCCGGCAGCTCAATGCCTTCCGCCACCGTTACGCCATCGTGCGTCACTGTCGGCCCGCCAAAACCCTTGGCGATCACCACATTGCGACCCTTTGGCCCGTAGGTTACCTTAACGGCGTTATACAGCGCCTCGGCACCGCCCAACACGCGAGCGCGCGCATCATCATCGTAAAAAACTTTTTTTGCCATAACGTAAACTCCCCTTTTCTCAAACAACCGTTGCTAAAATATCTTCCTCGCGGACGATCAAATATTCCGTGCCGTCAATTTTCAAGTCCGTAGTCGAATATTCCTTATAAACAATCTTGTCACCCACCTTCACATTCTTGACATCACCGCCAATCGCCTTGACCTCAGCTACCACTGGCTTCTCCTTCGAACTATCCGGCAAATATAGTCCGCTGGCCGTCTGCGTCTTCGCCTCCTCACGAACCGCTACTACACGGTCGCCGAGAGGCTGAATAGGTACACTCATAATATCCTCCATTTCATTATCAATACATCTTATTGTATCGCACCACGTTAGCACTCGTCAAGGGTGAGTGCTAGTTTTTTAGCCAGGTGATATAATTATAATTATGAAACTTTTTCGTAATCTAATACTTCATATACTTGCTTATTATGTTAATCTTTTCTTTCATAATAATCCTCACATAAAACTAGTAGCGGTTGTTGGTAGCGTCGGCAAGACTACCACCAAGTCAACCATCGTCGACGTGCTGTCGACTCAGAAAAAAGTCCGCACCAACAGGGGTAATTTTAATGCAGAATTGAGCGCTCCGCTGGAAATCCTCGGTGTCAAGTCGCCAAGTAATCCGCGTTCAGTAACGGCATGGCTAAGGGTATTAAAAGATGTCCGAGCTGCAGCCAACCAGCGACATGATATCGACATCATCGTCCAAGAGTTTGGTATCGATCGCCCTGGTGAAATGGCTAAATTTGGAAAATATATCCGCCCCAACATCTTGGTAGTTACCGCCATCTCGCCTGAACATATGGAGTTTTTTGGCGATATTAAAACGGTGGCCCGAGAAGAGTTTGCCTTGGGGGAGTTAAGCGACATGGTTATATACAATAAAGATGATATCGCCCCAGAATACACTCAATACGCCAATTCTCAACACATGATTTCTTACGGCACCACAGCTGAAGCTGATTACTACATCGAGGCTGGTGGCTTTACGGCTGGACGCGGCTTTAATTGTCAGCTTAATCACCATAAACAAACTTCACGTAAATATATATTACCAGTTGTAGGTGAGCATCAACTGAGAATCGCGGCTGGAGCTAGTGCGGTAGCGATAGAGCTTGGTCTCGACACCGAGCAAGTATTGATTGCTCTTGAAAAGTTCACGCCAGTCAGTGGTCGCATGAATATTTTACAGGGAATAGCAGGCTCAACTATTCTTGACGATTCGTACAATTCTAGCCCTCTCGCCGTAAAATCTGCCCTGAAAACACTCTATCGATTGCCCGCCAAAGCCAAGATAGCCGTCCTCGGCGACATGAATGAACTGGGCGATACCGCAGCCGCCGAACACCAGGCTGTCGGTGAATTGTGCGACCCGAAACAGATCAACCACCTGATTACCGTCGGCGAATACGCCAAGCAGCATATAGCACCTGTTGCTGAAAAACGCGGCTGTCTGGTTACCTCATTTACCAAAGCAACAGAAGCAACATCTCTACTAAAAACACTCGCCAAAAAAGACACCATTTTGCTATTTAAAGGCTCTCAGGGCGGCATCTACCTCGAGGAAGCCATCAAGCCGCTCCTCAAAAACCCCGCCGACCGCCAAAAGCTCGTCCGCCAATCAGACGCTTGGCTCGAAAAGAAGCGGCAGTTTTTTGATCAAACCTAATTTTGGAACTATTTCGCCCGCTGTTGCCCGACAATTTCTTTTACAACTTCGGTGTCATTCCACGGCAGCCGCTGACCATTAACGATCCGATATTGCTCATGTCCCATGCCAGTAATCAGCACGATATCACCCTTGCCAGCTGAGCCAAGTGCTCGCTCAATCGCCTCACGCCGATCAGCAATCTCTGTCGTCTTGCCCTCACCTCGAGCAGATTTAATACCCTCTTGAATCATTCGCCTAATCTGTTCTGGATTTTCGTTATAACTCTCCTCATCGGTTAGAAAGATTCGATCCGCTCCACGAGCCGGCTAACGC
>DAIQMM010000054.1:0-4513 GCA_036788915.1 Nanosynbacter sp.
GCGTTAGAGTCTTAGTGAGATAGAAAAATATATATCAGAAATGCAATTAAGATAATAAAGTACATCTCCCGATCTATAATCGAACGCCTAGCTATATCGCTCGCAAACAGTTGTTGAGTTGGTTATTTTCGCGTAGGCTAGGGGTTTATCAAACCAGATTTAGCAGACTATTTGCTAGAAGAATCCTGGTCTTTGTTGGCTTTAGCCTTGAACATAGACTGTCTCTTTTTTAAGCTTCTCTGCTCGCCAAATTGTAAAATGAGACCAATTATGAAAACAAAAAGGGCGATATAAAGCATGCCGCTAACCAGCCAGGCAGCGAAACGAAAAATGATACCTAACAGCCATACTCCGACAATGAGGGCTGCGATTGTGTAGATTAATTTAGAAAAAGACATAAAGTTATTATATCAGTCGTGATCTTTTTTGTCTATTAAGTTGGTCCGCAGCGTGTGGTCGAGTTTCATTAAACCAACCCTTGCTGTAGCAATCCCGAAAGTTCCAAGCCCCAGGACTTTCGGTCTTGTAGCTCCAGTAAAACCAGGCATCAACGTTTGATGGTACGGCAAGTTGCGATTGGCAATGAGCGAATTCAGTGTTGCTGCTGGCGATGCGTGGCGGCAAGGCGGCACTCCATTCGCCAATAATCAGTGGTTGCTGGCGGGAATAGTCGCGGTATTTATTTGCCTGTTGAGCGAGTAGTTTTTGATGATAGGCGAGAGTTGTCGCTTGATTATCTTTGTCGGAAAAGCACTGGTAATGGTGTATGTCGAGTGTGTTATTACCAATTCTCCCTGACCACCAAGCTGGCTGATAATAGTCAGATGCCACGATGCGTACGCGGGGCGGTAATTTGCCTCGTAATTTTTGACTGGTTTTCTGTGTCCATCGCCATAATTGCCATCGTCTGTACCACGTCGCTGCCAAAGGCTCGTTAAGAAGCTCAATACCCCATAAAGCTGGATGATCGCCGTATTCGTCAGCGATATTAAGCAGTATCTGTGTGGTTTTCTGTCGATTGGCTCGTTTATACCATCGAACTTTGTTGGTGTTGCCGCTGCCGCTGTGGTCGCTGGCGTTTTGAGCACCGGGTGCGGCATGGAGGTCGAGCAGAACCTTTAGACCGTGCCGCTCAGCTGTGTCCATTAACCCAATTTGCGGTTTTGCTGATACATATGGCGGTTGGTCTTCAATTGCCCAATAACCAATCGGTAGTCGTATCAATTTGATGCCGACTCGCGACAGCCACTTGATGTCGTCTTCCTGGATGAATGATTGCCGATGTCGCTGAATCCGCTTTATTCCAATCTCGGTTTGAGATAATTCATATTCATTGCTCGCATCTGTCTCGGCAAATACGCTTGGTGTCATCCATTTTTCGAGTACTAGCCAACCGCCCAGGTTAACTCCAGGTGTAGCAGACGAGTTGGGGCTATATTTTCTCATCTTGGCCGCTTTTTTGCTATGATTCTTGCTTGTTCGGCGTAAGTGTCGTCGAGAGGTTTTTGTCTATCGGTGATGCCTCGTCGCTTCAGGGCGATATCAATCAAAAAGTCGGCAATCTGCGGATTTTTCGGTAGTAGTGGTCCGTGTAGATAAGTGGCAATTACGTTGTTGTAACGCACACCTTCATATTTTCCGTCGCTATCATTGCCTACGCCACGTATCACTCGACCCAGTGGAGTAGCGTTCTCGTGGAGTAGAGTAAGGCCGCTGTGATTTTCATAGCCAACAATCTCGCCGAATTTTTCACTTTGCAGAGTAATATTGCCGATTAGCCGATTCTCGCCAGCCTTTGTTTCGATCGGTAGAATATTTGCTCCAGTGATTTTTTGGCCGCTTTTTGTCATGAAGAAAGCACCAAACAGTTGGTACATGCCGCAGATCATTAGCATTGGCATGCCGTCGTCGGCAAGTTTTTTGAGTTCTGCTGCTCGCGACAACAAATCGTCTTGGATGGTTATTTGTCCAGCATCTTGTCCGCCGCCACCGACAAAAATATCGCCTAAAGAAAAGTCGGTTGCCTCGCCAGGATTGTGATCGATAATATTGACCGCATGCCCCCGCCACTCCAAACGCTTTTTTAAGACCAGTGTATTTCCCCAGTCGCCGTATAAGTTCATGTCGCGTGGATACAGCTGGATAATTGTGATTGGTCTCATCTAATTTTCTCCACTTTTGTCTTTTTACTTAACAATGTACGCAGGGTCAGCATGGCAGTGTAGCTGCAAAAAATCTGTTTCGGCATATCTTTATTTTCCGCGAGAAAAATACCCAGTGCCTTATCAAGCCGCTGTTCGACTTGTTTAATCTTGACATCGTCATATTGCAGTCGAAGAGCCATGTCGTAGGCGCGAACGCCGCTAACCATCGCTACCGATTTCAGTGTCGAGAAGTCAACATCCCAGAGCCAGCTCATGTCGCGTCCGTCAGCGTAATTGTCATTAATTGCGATCATTCTTGCGGCGGATTTTTTGGCAAATGACAGCAGGGCTAGTCGAAAACCGCTTGGATTTTTCACTAAAATCAATTCTATCGGTTTACCGCCAAGCATGATCGTTTCGCCGCGTCCGAATGCTGGCTGAATTGTCTGCAGTGCCGTTAAGAATTGTTCAGTGTGCGAATCAGAAATGCAACGCACCAGCGTTAGTGCCGCCGCCGCGTTTAATAAATTGTAGACACCAGTCAACTGGGTTTTGAATGTTGATAGAGTGTCGTTAATTTTAAAAGTTGCTTGTTGCGAGTCAATTTTTGTAAGCAGCACGTCGGCGTGGACTTTGCTGTTTGCTTTCCCGCCGCCAGCTTTGAGATGGTCGTCTGTCGGCATAAGTTCAAGCAGTTCAGTCGTCGCACCGAAAAATACTGACTTTGCCACTATTTGTTTATGGATAGCAAAAATTCGCTGGTCGTCGCGATTCATAACGACTGCTTCAGTTGTCGCCATCGCTATTTTTTCTAGCATTTTCGCCGTCGTGTCGATTTCGCCAAAACGATCAAGTTGATCACGCATTACGTTTAGTAGCAGCGAAAATCGCGGAGGTACTTTCTCAACAAACTTTACTGCCCAAGCCTCGTCAAGCTCCAGGACTGCGATATCGGCATGTAGCTTGCCGTGAACATCAACTGCGTCGAGCAATGCTGCGATAACTCCGCGGGAAAAGTTACTGCCAGTGCGGTTGGTGAAGACTTTTAGTCCAATCGACTCCAGCAGCTCCACGACAATTTTTGTCGTCGTCGTTTTGCCGTTAGTGCCGCTAATGACAACTACACCGTGCGGCAATTGCGACAGTGTTCGCTGCATGAAATTGGGATCAATATTTTCTATAACCAGACCAGGCAGTGCCGATCCGCCGCCACGAAGTTGTGCCATTTTTTTGACACTTTTACCGATCATTGTACTGAGTCGTTGTCTTGACATGTCATCTATTATACCTCGACTGGCAAATATGCTACAATATTTATATGTTTTTGGTGGGAATCTTTCAGTGGTGGTATGGCTATGGCTTACGCGACCATGTCAAGCGTTGTTTTCTGGGGATTTTGCGGACGGCTGATTTTTTTTCAGTCGGTCTGTTGACGCGGACTTTATTTAATCCTTTTCGCCAAATATCTGCCGCCAGTAGTCATGATTTGTCATTGCCAGCTCAGTTGAATGCCTTTTTTGATCGGCTGTTTTCTCGAGCGGTTGGTACGGTGGTGCGAACGATTATGATAATTGTTGGTCTGCTGATGCTGCTACTGAGACTTCTATGGGTGGGCGGACTGATTATTGCTTGGCTGGTTTTGCCGGCCCTGCCAATTGTTGGTTTGATCCTTTGGCGATCGGGAGTTGCTCCATGATGATCCAGCCGCGTTTTAATTATCATAGCTTGCGGGCTCAGAAAGCTCGGTTTTCGGTCCGATTTGGGGCTGTTTGGCACACTCTAGTTGGTGCAATTAGTGCTGCACTTTGCATTATTGGCAGTTGGATGCTGATTGAACATGGTGCGATTGGTTGGCTGCTGATTGGTCTGAGCGGGCCGTGTGTCATGATAACGATTTGGTGGCAGCGAGACTTGAAAACGGCTAATATTAGTGCTAATCCGCAGACGATTGATGATGTGATGGCGGCTGATATTTTGGGTAAATTGCCGCCACGGCCGACGCCTCAAGATATTGCCCAGGCAACGATCGGTACGCGAGCAGCTGGATTTTTGTCGGTGCGTATGGGCATGACCCCTAATTTTCTACAGAATATCGCCTCTGTAAATGTCGATGATACCGAAGCAATTTGGCAGTCGGCGATTGCGATTTGGCAGGAGACTGGTAGCCCAAAGATTACTAGTGCAGTGCTGGCGGCGGCGATTATTCAGCAGTTGCCGCAGCATGATGCATTGCTGGCTAACATGAAGATTGACTTCGAGGATGTTAAAGAGGGGATTCGTTGGTATGAGCGAATTAAGGCTCTCATTGATCAGTATAAGATTAAACCGTTGAGGACTAGTAGTATCGCACGGGATTAGTCATTTGGTTA
>DAIQMM010000055.1:0-4484 GCA_036788915.1 Nanosynbacter sp.
GCGTTAGCCAGCGGCTTTTTGCCGATTGATTCGAAGGTTCTACGCCCCATGATAACGCTGCCGCCTCTTGTCAATTTACGAAAATGTGCCAAATCACCTGGCAGTGCACGCCCCCATGGCAAATCTCCATGTTTGCCGATGGCCAAATTAGTGTCGTAGGCAACGATAATTGCAGTCATGGCTTAATTTTATCACGAATGTGTTGTATCATATAAGCATGAGGGGTGTTATGCGATTTAAATATGCAAAAAAAGGCTTCGCACTACCGAGTGTTGTGGTGGCGAGCATTATTCTTTTAGGAATGTTGGCGTTGGCGTTGCAGCTTTCGACGACAGCCGACGGTGCATTGAAAGACCAATATTATAATCAGTTGGCACGTGAGGCGGCGGAGAGCGGGGTTGCACGTTTTCGTGAATGTATGAAGAGTGCGGTACGATTTCGGCCTGTCGTAGGGAGGGTGTATACTCCAGGCTCGCGGTCTTGTCAGGACCCTACCGTTGATCCAGCGTTATCGGCTTACACTGTAGTCTCAAGCGGTCTAAGAGCGAGATATGAGACGAGTCTTGAGACTAGTGATATTAATAAGCACACTGTTAATAGCATTGGGCATGTTGACCTACTGAAGCCTTCTGGTGGCGTATGGAAGACTATTTCGTATAGTAGTAGAGTGGTTTTTTCGGAGATAGATACATTGATTACTAAATTTGCTATGCAGCCTTCGGGCTTGGCATTTATCCTAAGACCCGATAATGTTGTATGGGGCTGGGGGCATGGTACTGTCGGAGCTTCTCCTTACTTACACGATCATTACAATCCATTACGGATCATGGATAAAGTGGTAAAGATAATAGGTAGTTCGTATGAAAGAAACTCTAACATGGTAGCCTTGAGAGACGATGGGAGCGTTTGGGAATGGGGATGTACTGACCGTGTCAGTAATGATATGTATAATTGCTCATCTCAACTTATAAAAGTTATAGCTAGTGATGTAAAGGATATATTCATTAGCGGAAGTACGATATTTGCCTTAAAAAATGACAATAGTCTCTGGGGTTGGGGTAATAATACTAAAGGTAAAGTCGGAAACGGTAGTGAAGACATTGTCCGTAGTCCTGTTAAGATTATGGACGCTAGTGCTTCAGGTGTTAAGCATATAACTGGCACGATTGATACAGCTTTTGCCGTAAAAGATGACGGTAGTCTCTGGGCTTGGGGCTTTGTGTCTAGAGGTTTCTTGCATTCTAATCGCAAGGTCCCGCCAACTCAGATATCAGTTCCTCCAGTCGAGAGTATTCAATTGGTGAGATCTGCAGTAGAGGGGTCGTCAAATTATGCATTTTTGGATATTTTACTAAGAGATGGGAATGTGATGCGTTGGGCACATATGGTATCTGCTGTCCCTGCCCGTATCAACGGCTTGAAGAATATCAGACAAATATATCATATTAATGTTACGCGGCGTGGAGATAGTTACGGAATTGACGTAAACGGTGCTCTATTCCGCTGGGGGGACGACCCTAGGGTTAACTTATCTCCTACTAAAATAATCGATAGCGGTGTTGTCTCTGTAAAATCTACCAACCCATCGGCTACTTTTGCCTTCAAGAGCGACGGAACTGTTTGGGGTTGGGGTGATAATAAGTATTGTGCTTTACAGAATAATAATATGACAGCCACCTATACTAACCCTACCCAAATAATGAGCGGCATAAAAGAGCTGCACGTAGCCGAGAATACCAGTAGTTTCGCAGTTGTTAAAAATGACAACACTTTATGGGTATGGGGTCGAGGTGCTAAATATGATAGTCTAAATCCTACATATAGCTGTTCGCCAGAAAAAATATTAGACAACGTAATACAGGTCAGTAATAATGAATACGGTATTAACTATGCTATTGATTCAGATCAGAGGGTTTGGTCTTGGAGGCTTGACGGTGATTATGGTATTCCTATTCCAGCTCTGGGAAGAGGCAAAAGTCCAAAAAGCAACATTCCTGGTATCGTCCAGCTCCCTGACTGGAAGCTGCTATACTAGTTTATTCTGTTGAAGTCTGGGTTAATGTAGGAGAAGGGGTTTATCATGAGCGTATATTCAAATACTGAGATCATCGCGGCGGTGAAAAATGGGACCATCGTCTGTACGCCGTTTTGCGAGGAGCATGTGGCGGAGGCTAGTCTTGACTTCACTCTTGGAAATTATTTTTACAAGCAAGAGTCGGACGAGTCTTACAGGATTTATAATCCGTTTGACGCGGAGGATGTGGCGAGGTATTTCAAAGGGCCACTGGAGGCTATGACTCATAAAGAGTGGTGCGACAGGTTCGGCTATATGTATTTGAAGAATATCCCGCTCGATCAGCCGATTATTATATTAAAGCCCGGCGAGCGTATTTTGGCTCACACTCATGAGTTTGTTGGCATTCGAGCTGAAGGCGGTTCGGCACAGGTGTTAAGTCGAAGTACCTGGGGGCGTAATGGCGTGGCGGTGTGTTTTGACGCTGGGTGGATTGATCCTGGCTATATCAATCGGATTACACTGGAAATATACAACTTGAATATGCACGAGAGTGTGGTGCTGCCAGTAGGTGAGCGAATTGGGCAATTGGTCTTCCATAAAACTGGTCCAGTAGCTGGCGGTTATGGTTCTGGTGAGCGGGGTGTCAGCGATAAATATCAAGTTGGTGATGATCTGGACGAGATTATGCGTTCGTGGCATCCAGAAATGATGCTGCCAAAAGCGTATAAAGATCAGCGACGAATGCCAGAAGTGATATCTGGGCTGAGCGAGGGAGTGAAGTAGAGTGACTGGTCGGCTGGGGCGATACATTGTTATTGAAGGCAATGACGGTACAGGCAAGTCAACGCAAGTTGAGCTGTTGGCGGCTCATTTTCAGAGGCAGGGATTGACGGTGTGTGTGGTGGAGGAGCCAGGCAGTGATGAGCCAGAGAAATCTACTCCAGTCGCTGATGAACTTCGGCGAGTTATTAAGAATGGCGACTTGGTGAGGTCTCCAGAGATAAATGTCGTGCTATTTTCTGCCGCACGGCGAGAGTTGTGGCGGGAAAAAATTGAGCCAGCGTTGAAGCGTGGTGAGGTCGTGTTGAGTGCGAGAAATTACATCTCGACGTTGGCATATCAGGGTCGAGCAGAGGGCTGTGATGAAGCTGAAATTATGCGACTGACGGAGCTGTTTACGGGCGAGCGATATATGCGACCAGACGCGATGATTATTCTATCTCTCAGCCATGACAAGCGGGCAGAGAGAATCGCTATGCGTGGTGAGCTGCAGCACCCAGATACTTTTGAGTCGCGTGATATTGATTTTCAGGAAAAGATTAATCAGGGCTATCAAGACGTGGCGGCAGAATATGGCGTTCCAGTAATTTCTGCTAACGGCACGCCCGAGGACGTTCACCAGGCTATTTTAGGACATCTCTCTTCTCTTGAAAATAATCGGAAAACCTCTTGATTTTATTGTAATTTTTCGGCATAATGTGATATCAGAGAAGTAGTGTATTCGTGGCGGGTAAAAAATTGCGAGCGGGCAATGCGCGATTTTTGTCATGAGTTAGATATCTTCACGGCCGTCTACCACTAAATAATTTAAAGCGAGGAGTGTTTACGCCTGTGGCAAAAAATCCAACCACAAGTAGTGAGCGAGTCTATTTCACCTCTGGTGATAATGCTCTGCCGCTACCAAACCTAATCGCTCACCAAACAGATTCTTGGCGTTGGTTCGTCGAGGAGGGATTGAGTGAGATTTTTTCAGAAATTAACCCAATCGACGATTATACTGGTCAGAAATTGGCACTGCGATTTGGTTCGTACCATTTTGGTGAGCCAAAAACCACCGACCAATTCGCCAAAGAAAATAACTTGACATTTGAAGCACCGCTTCACGCGACTGTCGAGTTGACAAACAAAGTGTCTGGCGTAGTCGAAGAGCAAGAGATTTATCTTGGCGACTATCCATGGATGACCGAGCGTGGTACTTTCGTGATCAACGGAACTGAACGTGTGGTTGTTAGCCAGTTGATTCGCTCGGCTGGTGTCTTTTTCACGGCTGACACCGTGGCTGGTCGACGACATTACGGTGCGAAGATGATTCCTGGTCGCGGCGTTTGGCTTGAGTTTGAAACCGCAGCAAACGGCACGATTTACGTAAAGATTGACCGCCGTCGCAAATTGCCAGTAACGACGTTGCTTCGTGCTTTGGGTCATCCAAAGACCAGCGAAATTAAAGCATTGTTTGAAGATATCGACAACGGTGAAGTGAAGTATATCGCTGAGACGCTTGAGAAGGATACGACTCGTGGTGCGAATGAGGCTTTGATCGAAGTTTATCGTCGTTTGCGTCCAGGTGATTTGGCGACAGTTGATAATGCTCGCCAGATGATTGAGCGAATGTTCTTCGATTTCAAGCGATTTGATTATTCTCGAGTTGGCCGTTACAAGATTAATCAGCAACTTGGTCTGCTAACGC
>DAIQMM010000056.1:0-4419 GCA_036788915.1 Nanosynbacter sp.
GCGTTAGCTGCGATCCTTTTTTCGCTTTTGACGGGGTGATAACTTTTTATCATTATCTATGTCCGACAACGACTCGCTAATACTATTTTTCAAATTATTATCTTTCGGGCTATTGGCAGCCCTCACTCGACGCCGCTCATCACCATCGCCCGTATGCAACGCCTCAACCTTATGTTGTCCAGTACGCAAATGACCGATCGTTGTTTTTTTATTACTATCCGCACTAATCGCCCGTCGTTGCGGACGCCTCGTAACAAAGCCATCTGTTGACTGCCTACCTGGTTTCATGTCTATTGATTATAGCACATAAAACGCTTATAATTAAACAGATGGAAGCAACTTTTTTTGACCGTCATCCGAAACTTCACGACAGCCTCGGTGTGGCGATTTTTATTGTAGGGGTGATTATCGGAACCGTTTTATTGAACACATTTGTGTTTCGCACATTTAACGTTGACGGAGCCAGCATGGAATCGACTATGTACACTGGCGACCGCTTGATCGTTAATCGTATTCCCGTAACAATTTCTCAGCTACAAAATAAACAATACACCCCCGAGCGTGGACAAATTATTGTCTTCAAAAACCCTAATTACAATTCTTCCCTCGGCAAAGATGAATATATCGTCAAGAGAGTTATCGCCTTTGCTGGCGAGCGAGTTACCGTAAAAAATGGCATCGTTACCGTCTTTAACAGCGAACATCCAGCAGGATTTAACCCTGACACCACCGTCAATAAAAACGAGCCTGGCAAGCCAACCTCTGGCGATGTCGACACGACCGTTACAGAAGGAACCATCTTCGTTATGGGAGACCACCGTGAAGGAAATTACTCTTGCGACTCACGAAACTGCATGGGGACGATTCCACTATTCGACATCATCGGTCCAGTCAGCTTAAGAATCTATCCATTCAACAAAATTCGCGGCTTCTAATTCTGCTCGAGCAATTGGCGGATTCGCTCAAAGTCCTGCTGATCTTTGAACGGAATACTAATCTGCCCCGCACCCTTACCATTCGTGCGAATTTTTATACCCACCTTAAATCGACGCGACAAACTATCAACCGCGTCAGCGTGCGGCACTTCAGCCGGCTTTCTGTGTCGTTCAATCGGATTACTTTTCGCCTGCTTCCAAAGTGTTACCGCCTGCTCAACTCGCCGCACAGGCCAACCTTCACTGATCGCCCGATCCATAATATCCTCAGCCACGTCATCAGGCAAACCAATCAACGGACGAGCCTGCCCTTCACTCAACTGTCCCTCAAACAACTTACGCTGGACTGTTTTTGGCAGCTTTAATAATCGCAAGGTATTACTGACCGCACTGACCGACTTGCCACCAATTCGCTTACCAATCTCCTCAAGCGTCATATTAAATTGATCCCGCAGCTTTAAGTAAGCCGTCGCCGTCTCAAGCACTGTCAAATCATGTCGCTGCAAGTTTTCAATCAACGACACCTCCAGCCGATTCTGATCACTCATCGTCCGTACAATACACGGCAGCTCTTTCAGTCCAGCCCGCTGTGCCGCCCGCCAACGACGCTCACCAGCAACGATAAGATATGCATCATCTCTTGGTACTACCACCAGCGGCTGCACCACGCCATGCTCAATAATCGATGCCGTAAGTTCCTGCAGTGCAGTCTCATCGAAAAATCGCCGCGGCTGGTCTGGATCTGGGGTAATTTTATCAATCTTAATATCCTGCAAACGCGACAACTTACCGTCTTGCTGGGCGGTTGGATCAAACGTCTCGTCGATTAAATTAGTTGGAATTAACGACTCAAATCCGCGACCTAATCCTTTTTTCATTGCTCGATCCTCTCTATAATTTCCTTTGTCAATGCTTTGTAGGCCCTTGCCCCTTTAGAAAAACGGTCATACGCACCAACTGGCGTGCCATGGCTCGGAGCCTCTGCTAAACGAATATTCCGCGGAATTGTATTCTTAAAAATCTTATCGGGAAAATGCTTCTTAACTTCATTGTACACTTGACCAGACAATGTTGTCCGCGAATCCATCATCGTCGGCAATACACCGAGAAGTTGCAATGACGGATTCAAACCTTTGCGGATCAACTTCATACTTTCCAACAACTGCCCTAGTCCCTCCAGAGCATAAAACTCAGCCTGGACTGGCAGTAAAACATATTGTGCCGCGATCAAACCATTCACCGTCAGCAAGCTTAAGCTTGGCGGACTGTCAATAATAACATAATCATAACCCTCCAGCTGCTCCAGGGCTCGACGAAGCCGCACAAACCGCCCCTCAGCCTGTGCCAGCTCGACCTCTGTATTAGCCAAATGCGGAGTTGATGGTGCAAGAAATAGTCGCTTCGTCTCTGTTGGTAAAATAACATTTTCAAGCGGAATCTGACCAGTAACCACCTCCGCCATTGTCGCTCCAAGCTGCTGCTTGTCAATTCCAAGACCACTCGTCGCATTTCCTTGCGGGTCAAAGTCAACCAATAGCGTCTTCTTGCCAGCCTTCGCCAAAAAATACGCCACATTGATACTGGTTGTCGTTTTGCCGACACCGCCTTTTTGATTTGTCACCGCAATAATGTTTGTCATTGATTCCCCTTCTTCTTGTTTATATTATAGCATAAGCAGCGAGGAATTGGGCAATTTAAAACCGCCCTCATCTCTGGGGCGGTGATACAACTTATTTAATCGATGTAATCTGGATCTTGGTGTACTTCTGGCGATGACCAGTTTCTTTATGGACGCGTTTCTTGCTCTTGTAGCGAATAACACGAACCTTGTCACCCTTAACTTCTTCTTCGACAACCTTAGCCTTCACCACTGCACCCTTTACGGTTGGCGTGCCGACCTTTGTTTTGTCACCATCAATCACCAAAAGTGCGTCGAGGGTGAGTTCTTTTGTGCCTTCAGGGAGGAGATCCACCAAGAGGGACTCTTTTTCGCTGACAATGTACTGCTTGCCAGAGATTTTTACGACTGCTTTCATTTCGTTCCTTAATTATTATAATTTAACTCTGATCATTTTACCAAATACTAGCAATAAATACAAGCTGCAGACCAGGCGGCAGACAATCAGCCACTACTCCTCCGAGAAGTCTACTGCACCGCCGCCACGAATGTCAGACACAACGTCCGTCCAGAAACGTTGCAAATCCTCTTCAGATTCAACTTCCAGACGAATCGCCTGTGGTTCACGACGCTCCAAAGCGATCTCATCACTGAGACCATTCGCCAGCGGATCTACTGGTCGAAATTGAAGCCGTTTATTAAAAAAGTATTTTGATATATTCATTATTTTTATGTTCTGTGCTTTTATTATTACTCTGTAATTGTAGCATAAAACATAAATAAAGTCAAACTATCACCTCTTGCCCAAGCTTATCTTCAGTGCCACACCCTCAATCTTCGCCATCATCGAATAGCCATCTGCTTGCCCCATGACCGCCAAGGTTTCTGCGGTAATAGTATCCCTGTGCTCATCAATCGCCCTTTGCAGCTCGTCATCGCCAGTCTCGAGCGTCAGTGTAATCCGATCATCGACCTGCAATCCTGCACTCTTACGTGCACTCTGGACATGGCGGACGACTTCGCGCATCAGACCTTCACGCTTGAGTTCGGGAGTGATTTCAAGATTATACTTCACCGCAAAATCAAGCGGTGTTGGGTTCATATGCTCATAATTAAAGGCCATGGTCTTGACATTTAACTCTTCAGCCATAATCGACTGATAATAAGCATATTGTTCATGCGGCAGCTCATCAAGGAAATTAGGCACCTGAATAGCCGTTGCCTGCGACAAAGGTTGCCGCACCTTAATACCAGAGACAGCTCGTGCACGCAGGCCATCATTGACAATTCTCCTTGTCAAATCCATAGACTTAACAACAGTCTCGTCAACCTCGCCCGCCGGCAGCCAATCCTTCAGATGAATCGACTCATCATCACCCGTCAGATTATGATACAACTCCTCAGCCAAAAATGGCGTAAATGGAGCCAAGATGTAGCTCAAGCGCACCAGCACATAATGCAGCGTGCGGTACGCATCGTTCTTGTCACCATCATCTTCAGACTTCCAGAAGCGGCGACGACTGCGGCGCACGTACCAGTTGGACGCGTCGTCGAGGAACGGTAAAATCGGACTCAGCGCATCGGGAATATTGTAGGTATCCATGTGACGCTCAACTTCTGCCACCAGCTGATGCAGCCGACTAACGATCCAGATATCCAGCGGGTTGGTCAGATCACTGAGTGGATCTTTCAATTCACCATCAAATTCCCAGCCATCAACCTCCGCGTACATGGTAAAGAAATCATACATATTCCAAATCATACTGAGCTTGCGTGCCACATCACCTACGTCCTTGTCATGCAGAGCAAAGTCCTCACCGTTGAGCAGCGGGCTGCTCAGCAGCAAGAAACGCAAACTATCGGCAC
>DAIQMM010000057.1:0-4397 GCA_036788915.1 Nanosynbacter sp.
CCGCGTCCAGGAAGTGTCAGAAATATCTCGCGGATTAAAATTAATTGCCCGCGAACTCAACGTGCCGCTGATCGCCCTGAGTCAGCTGAGTCGTTCAGTAGAAAGCCGCACTCCGCCAATTCCACAGTTGGCCGACCTGCGTGAATCTGGATCGATCGAGCAGGATGCCGACATCGTCAGCTTTATTTATCGCCCAGGCTATTACGAGCCAGACAATCCAGAAGTCCAAAACATCACCGACCTGATCATCGCCAAGCACCGTAACGGCCCAGTTGGTAAGGTCCAACTTTACTTCCATCCAGAGCGTCTACGCTTTATGAGCCTGGATCGTAAGCATGAATAGAATATGATATACTAGATCACAGTGAAAAAGAGACAACCAACTGATATTTTTCTATACAAATGGCGATACGTCATCGGCTATACGCTACTGGCAATGCTTTATATTGGTGCGGGTATCGTTTCTGCCATATACACTCCTGGCGGCTTGACGCAGCAAGAAATCGACGCCATTCAGCCAACCAACGATTTAAGCCTCAGCCTGAGAAGCCTAGCAACCGTAAATCTGCCATTCCATCTCCTGCAATTAGCCTCATTTAAGCTGCTCGGAGTTACTATTCTCAGCATAAAACTCCCTTCAATCATTCTTTATGTTATCAGCTCAATTGCCATATTTTTACTACTCAGACGCTGGTTTAAGCCAAATGTCGTCATCCTGTCGATGCTTATCATGGCGACAACCGCTCAACTTCTTTTCATCGGTCAAAGTGCCACCTCTGGCATTCTTTACGTTTTCTATACCGCCCTGCTTTTGCTTTTTGCAACAATGGTCGTTCAGAAGGAAAGGGGAGCAATCCTTTGGAAAATATGCCTGGCCATTACCGCTGGACTCAGCCTCTTCACTCCTTATTTTTGGTACATCAACCTCGGTCTGCTTGTCATCGCGATATTACACCCGCACCCACGCCACTTCTTAATAAAAAGGAAATACCTTGCGTCCTGGACTATTCCTGTGCTTATCTTCGCTGGCATCACCGCCATCATTGCTTATGCCTGCCTGATTTCGCCAGATTTTCTACACTCGATCTTGGGAATAAAATATATTACACTCGACATCGTCGCTAATCTTAAAACTCTTTACCGCCTGTATTTACGACCAGAACCGCTGGTTATTGACGGGCAAATTACTCCGATTATCGACTTTGGTGCGACCCTCTTAATCATATTTGGCCTATTAAACAGCATTAAGCGAATCACTGCAGCACGCACCTTTATGACTTGGTCTTGGCTTATCTTGTCAATGGCACTACTGTTAGTACAGCCACAATTAACCACAGTCATCATTATCCCGCTATTTATTTTGCTAGCTATTGGCATAGAATCATTACTTCACGAATGGTATAAGCTATTCCCCAAAAACCCATACGCTCGCGGCACGGGCTTAGTATTGACCTCAATCCTTGTCCTCACCATGACGATTGGCGGCAGCGTTCGCTACATTGATGGCTATAGATATTATCCAGAGGCAGCCAAACAGTTCAATAAAGATATCACCCTCCTGGTCCAGCACGTCAAGTCAGACACCGCCGCAACAATACTGGTCACACCATCAGAAAAGCCGCTATACACCGCACTGGCAAAACATTCAAGCCACATCACAGTTACAACATCAGCCCCAGAATCAATCAAAACACCGCTCTACGTCACGCGGGCAGCCCACTCGTCATTACAAAAAAACTCAGCAATCTCGCTCAGCGCCGTTATCACTAACGACCAGGCCGAAGCTGGCGACCGCTTTTACACCTACACACCAACTGAAAAATAAGGTATAATAACTGGAGTAATAAAGGAGGAATATGGCGTTTGATCAAGTAAAAATGCTGAATAGTTTGCGTAAAGCACAGAAACAACTTGCTAAAGAGATTATCGAAGTTGAAGCTGGCGATGGTGCAGTGGTCGTACAAGTTACTGGTGAACTAAAAATTAAGTCTGTCAAAATTAACCCAGAAATGGTTGACCTGGAAAATATTGAAGAGCTTGAACACTGGATTCAGATCGCGGTACGTGACGGTCTAGCTAAAGCACAAGAAGTTGCCGCTGAAACCATGAAACCGCTAATGGGCGGCCTGGGCAATTTGCCATTCTAGGGCTATGGCATCTCAGATATTACCAGAGGCATTGACGGCACTAATTGACAGTTTTAATCTCTTACCAGGCGTAGGTCCACGGACAGCGGAGCGTTATGCGTATGCCATGCTGCGTCGCAATCCAAAGACAGCTGAGCAGCTGGCAAACAGTCTGCAGCGTTTACACGACCGAGTTAAAACTTGCCCAAAGACATTCGCCCTAATCGACATCGCCGATGATGTTTCACTGCTGTACAGCGACCCGTCACGTGATCGGCATACGATTTGCGTGGTTGAAGAGCCGCTTGATATTGTTGCACTCGAAAAAACAGGGCAGTACCAAGGCACTTACCATGTACTTGGTGGAGTTATTTCGCCGATTGACGGTATTGGACCAGAGCAGCTGCACATTCCAGAGCTGCTTGAACGGATCAAAACCGACGAGGCAACGGAGATAATTATCGCGACAAACGCATCAGTTGAAGGCGAGTCAACAGCACTATTTCTCCAGCGATACATTCAAGAAGCTGGGCTAACGGTGGCTATATCACGCCTAGCTCGCGGCATTCCTGTCGGCGTTGACCTTGAATACGCTGATCAAATTACATTGACGCATGCACTCGAAGGCAGGCGAACATTATAGCCCAAAGAGCAGCTATACAATAAATACCCACTCGTTACTGAGTGGGTATTTTGCTGAAACTTGTCGCTTCAGAAAGATTTAAGGAGCGGTCAAGTCTCTTTATAGGCGGCGACGGCTAGCGATGTATGCTACACCTGCACCAACTGTTGTAGCAAGGCCAATTCCACCGATAAGCATGTCAGTTGCACCAGTCTGTGGCAATTGTGATGGCACTTGTGGTGTTGGAGGAACTACTTTACAAAGGTCAGAATCCTTGTCAGCGTGCAACTTGCTATCAAACGCATCTTTGTTAATCTGGATAATCTTCTTAGTTGAGATCTCACAAACGATGATCTTCTTTGGCTGAACTACTTCAATATCAGCGTCGTCGCAGTCATCGCTCTTATTTGGAGTATTCGGATTGACTTCTGGAGCATCGACACAAGCCGTATTCTTAATCACACCAGATTTGTAGTTTGGTACCTTAGCGGTAATCGTAAAGTCCATCGTCTGACCAATCTTCAGCTCTGGGATCGTGTAGCTCCAGACACCATTCTTGATCTCACCATGGCTTGCCTTAATGAAGGTAACGCCGCTTGGCTGATTGTCGGTTACGACGACCTTCTTCAAGTCAACATTACCAGTGTTTTTTACGCGAATCTGATAGGTAAACTCACCGTTGATGTCAACCAGCTTGTATTCTGCATTATCAACCTTCTTGTCAATGTCAACTGCAGGAGTTTTTGGAGCCTCTTCTGGCTTAACTGTAATATTTGTCTGACAGCCAGTGCTGGTCTTTGAAACCGCACCACCAGCATCGCCATTTACCGTCACGGTTACTTTGTAATTACCTGGCTTTGCGTAGGTGTGAGTTACTGAAGTAGAGGTAGTTGTTTGCTTATTGCCGTCACCAAAGTCGTAGGCGTAATCTTTTATTGTTGCACCATCTTTCACGGTTGCAGCTGTAGTAAACTGGAAGGTATTTCGTGAAACAGCCTTAGAACTCAATGCGTCACAGGTCAGGGAAGGGGTCTTTGGAACAACTGGATTGTATGTCCAAACTGGGTTACCACAAGACTTGATCACACCAGCGATAAACTTACCGTTATTATCAAACCAAGCATAGATTTCCTCGTTGTCATTCAAAACTGTACCATGACTGTTAACGAAGCTGTGGCTAACTGGATATTGATAATACATCGTACCGCCATATTGAATCATACCCTCTGGTGCGTGCTGTGATGTACCAGCTTTTGCCTGGAAAGTACGAGCAGCCGTGCCAACTACTTTACCATCAACCACGATACGACCATCTCGGTGAACCGTACCAGTCTTTGGCCAAGTATTATACACTAGATTGTCGGTGATTCCTACATGATTGTAGGCACCTTTAACATTAGCTCGACGGTAAGCTTCGCGTACGCTATTAATACTATAGGTACCGCAAGATACCACATTAAAGTCGCTACATTGTGCTGCTTGGGTCGCAACAGCCCACCAGCCACCGCTCACGATAGCCGCGACCGCCACTACCGAAACGATAATTTTCTTAATATTACTCATAAAAACTCCTCTTTCGCCTAATACCCAAGGCGTTATGGTTCCATATTATCACAAACTTTATTTTTTGTCAATAAGATTGCTAACGC